>JAMONI010000186.1 GCA_027065935.1 Flavobacteriales bacterium
GGGCAATTATGCCCGCTTTTTTGTGAATGTCATTAATGTTGTATTTTAGAATTTAATCGTAAGTCCTCCTCTAACAATGCTTATTCCATATCCTACTTCCAAATTGAAAGCGAGAAAATCATTAAAGAAATACCGTCCACCTACCTGAGCGCCATAGAGAAATCCGCTTGAATCCAAGGTCAAACTTGAGGAAAGATTATCATCTCCATCAGTGGCGGAGCCCGAAACATCAACGGATACTTTTGTATATCCTAAGATAATACCACCGTAAGCATCAATATTTCCCTCATTATAAAAATGGTAATTCCCCACGGCACCAAAATGTAAATAAGAAAAATCATATTCAACACTAAGCGTTTCGCCAAATCCCGTAGGCATAGACATTTCGTATTTAGAGGTATGGTAAGCTGCTGCGGGCCCCACGGAAATCTTATCGTTAATCATATACTCATACGTAAAATAAAGCGGAGGGATGGCAGAAGAATATCCGTTTCCACTTCCCATGTAAGTACCCATACCGGCACCAAAGTTTACCAGGGAGTTACCCATTTCCAAATACTGAGCGTTAAGTCCCAGCATCACAAATGTTAACGTTAACAAAAAAATTTTTTTCATAATCTTTAATTTTAGTTTTTTTACAGCATAAAAATAGTAAAAATTTGTTCACTGTCGCTATCACTCAACGAAAAAATTGAAATTTAGAATCATTATAAATTAAATTTAACAGCTTTATTAATAAAAATTCATCATCCTAATTTATCTTCCGTAAAAAAATAACTTTTTCACATCAATCTTTACTTCAACTATCCACCACCTTCCGGGCATTATAACATATGATAAATCCCTGTATCGCGCGTCGAAAAGATTCTCAATACGGATGCCTAAGTGCCATGTTTGAAATTCTTTTAAAATTTTTACATGGGTCAAAAAGTATGGTTTATAGTCATAAAATTTATAGACTCCGTCCGCATAATCCGGGTATTGCCCGTTACGATTTTTATAAATCCCCGTCCAGTGCATTTGTGTATCCCCGAAGAACTTGTGTGAAAGTTTTACTACGAATTTATGTTTCAGGTAATCCAAAACATACTTGGAAACAAGGGGTTCCGTATTTAATTTATCCGTTTTCAGGTAAGCATAGGCCAAAGAAACCCGCCGAAGTATGCCATTATGAAACTTTTTACGATACCGAATCTCCAGTCCCTTGGTTTGAAGACGGGTAAGATTTCGTGCTTGCCATTTTTCACCGGGGTCGGCTTTGATCCAATCGATCGTATTGCGGGCATCACGCCAAAACAAATTAACGGAAAAGAAACCGCCCGGTTTTGAAAATTTAGCACCCGTTTCATAAGTGAAGGCACGCTCGGGTCTAAGGCCGGGATTTCCTTCATGGGAAGGGTCTTCGTAATACAAATCCGTAAAAGTAGGCAAGCGTCCCGAAGCATTAAAAGCAACGTGGAATTGCCAATTGTCCGGCATATATTTCATCACGCCTCCTCCGAATAAATGACCGCCGAAATGATTGTTGACCAAATAGTTTAAATTTCCTTCCAGAAAAAAATTTCCGGTTTTTTTAAAATGCCCCAGATAAAAGTTTTGATAGATCCGGCTATCGTGCTTGGTGTAAACGATACGTTCGTTTACCGTCACCGGGTTATTCAATTCCTTGCCCAGTTTATTGCTCATGATTTTCTCGATGCTTACCGAAGTTCTGACGATGGTATAGCCCGAATTCGATGAAAGATATGCCGTTACGGCGCCCAGTATCACTTGAGTTTTATGGTAATTATGCCCGGGATAATAGATGCCCGGCGCGTATTGTGCCGTATCCTGTCCGTTGATAAAATAACCGTTCTGATAACGGTATATGCTTTCTCTGAACAATTGAAAATTGTCATAATGCAGTTTGTAGGACAATTCGGGCTCGAGTTGAATCCTACCGTAAAAACTACTCTTTAGGGAGACAAACACACCCTTGGTTTTTTCGTATTGCCAAGGATATTTAGCCGTATAGAAACGATTGGCTCCGAAATCTTTTTTATGAAAACCCGCTTGAAAATCAACGGGAAAACGCAAGCCTTCGTACCGGACATGCATAAAATTTTTCAAAGCCGAAAAGTCCGTGTTGTTGATACTGTCTCCGGTCGGATACCCCGTAGATCGTTGATATGAAAACCCGTTATAAACCGATGTTTTTTTGATTTTTTTAGATATGTTAATCCCGGCTTTCAAATAACCGAATTGTCCCGCTTTGAAGAACATTTCCGAATTAGAATCACTTGGACTTTTGGTAATAATATTAACCGTTCCGCTATAGGCATTGGCTCCATAGCCCGCTTCGGAAGCGTTATCCGATATCTCAATTCTTTCAATCATTTCCGTATCCACCGGCAAATCCAAACCATGATGCCCGGTTTGCGGATTATTTACCGGAATACCGTTGAGTAATATTTGCACTTGGTCGAAATTTCCCCCGCGCAAATTTATGTCGGCTTGCACGCCTTTGCTCCCGCGTTTTCTTATATCGACGGATGCTTCAAGTTCCAAGACGTCATCGATACTTTCCACCGGAATCAATTTTATTTCTTCGCTCCCGGTTACCCGTTTGTCGGTAAACGAAAGTTTTTTACGTATCAGGGTGTCTTTGATATTTACATACACCGGCAATAAATTTTCCGTATTCTTTTCTTCTTCTTGAGAAAAAACCGCCGCCGGAGCAAGAAAAATAAGAAACGCTAAATTTTTCATATCCTTCATCTTTATAGAGAAATGCGAAAGTAAAAATATTTTATGTCTTGCAGCCCGAGGCGGTGTGTTTTTTTTGGCGCGGTTAACGAAAAAACAAGTAATTTTGTTTCATAACTCGACCGGAAATGCGCAAACTCAAACTCGACGAACTGGGCAGGAAAAGCCTCGAAGCCTTCAAAAACAGCGAAAAAACACCCGTCGTTATTCTATTGGATAACATCAGGAGTTTGAACAACATCGGGTCGTTTTTCCGGACCGCCGATGCATTTGCCTTGGAAAAAATTTTTTTGACCGGTTTTACCGCCACGCCTCCGCACCGCGAAATACATAAAACTGCCCTTGGCGCAACCGAATCGGTAGCGTGGGAATATTACGCGAAAATCGAAGCACTGTTGAATGTACTCAAAAAACAAAATTATTTTATTGTGGCCGCCGAACAAACCGACCGTTCGGTTTCCTTAGAAAAATTTTGTCCGCCCCGTAACCGTAAAATCGCCTTGATTTTCGGTAATGAAGTCAAAGGCGTAAGCGACGAAGCCTTGAATTGGGTGGATGCCGCCGTAGAAATTCCCCAGTTCGGCACCAAACATTCCTTTAATGTATCGGTAAGTGCAGGCATCGTTTTGTGGGATATTTTTGCCAAATTAAAGTATTATAAGTTATGCGAATAATTGTTATACTATTTCCGATTTTCTTGTTTTATAATTGTCATCAGGACAAACAAACCGGCGGAAAAATTTCAATGCCCCATCAAATCAGATACTTCAAAATCCCGGACCCGGCTTTGATTTCGCCTCCCGAGACGGTTTTCGACACCTTCACACGGTGGAAACAGCTCATCGGGTATTTTCATCTGCGCGACTCGGTATCGGAAGAAGAACTCAAAGACCGTTTGGAACTCGTTTCGGGCGCATTGCAAAAAATCAAACAACAAGCTTTTCCGCCCCGACTCAACAAAGTGGAAATCAAAAGCCGCCTGTTGTTACTGGAAAACGAAACCCATCAACTCAAATGGGTGCTAAAAAACAACTACAAACATCCCGACCCCGACAGTTTGTTTGTGAGATGGTTACAAGCCTATTCCGGGCTCAGCAAGCAAATCGATTTGCAGACCGGCGAAAATGAAAATTTCGAAGAAATTTTCAAGGCCAAAAAAGAACGGGATTCACTACTTGAGGAAAGATTTTATCATCACAATGAAAAACCTGAACAATAAAATCTTAACCGGACAAAAAAAGCCGCATTAAAGCGGCTTTCAAAAGAGTAAAATACTATGCTCGATTAAAGCTTCATAGAAACACCTACACTCAAAAATGAAATCCCCAATCCCAATTCGGCTAGTGCGGCAAAATTTTCACTGAAAAAATACCGACCACCCACATGTGCGGAATAAGCCAAACCGGATGTTGAAATAGCATTATAAAAACCCGTATTACCCGATACGGAGGCTTTATAAAATCCTAATCGTAATCCACCATACAAATCAAAATTATCATCCATATAAAAATGATAGTTTCCTACACCACCTATGTATATAAACGAATATTTTACAACATAATCATAAGCGGCATACTTTGAGCCGAATAAACCTACAAATCCTCCTGCAGATATTTTATCCGTAAACATCTTTTCGTAACTGAACAACATCGGAGGTACCGTTATAGAAAAACCGCCACCGGTCGCGACCGATGAGCCGGCCAAGCCTAAAGAACCGGAAACCAAGGCATCCCCTTCGCTTAAGGTTTGTGCATTTACACCCAGTGATAGCAGAACAAATAACATTACAATTTTTAATTTTTTCATGGCTTTTGTTTTTGTGTGCCTAAATATAGTAAATTAATTTTGTTTCGTAAATGACTATTTTTGCAAAAAAAAGTGGAAAAAATTTTATCTTCGATTTATCTCTTTATCTTAGCTGGTTTCTGCTATGCTCAGGCTTCTGCAGATAGTATTCTAAACCAAGGCCTGACGCTGTACCGTACTGAAAAAGCGTCATGGGTGGCTACGGACCTGCTCCTGCGGGATTTTCCCGAATTGAAATCCCAAGTCAGAGGCTACGTCTCTTATATCGACAGCAACAACGTGATAACCGTTTTCCACGGAAAAAAGCCCGATAACATCCTGTTGAAATTCATTTTTGACAGCCTCCCCTCCCCCGAAAAATACGCCGTTAAAACCCGAGAGACCGCTACGAATTTTGAAAAGAAACTCATCCGGATGAGACAGTATGCGTTGGAAATCTTAAGCAATGACACGGAAAACTTTTTCGATTTCTATCAAAATACTTCTTTTAATCTTATCCCCATTATCAGCAAAAACGAACGTAAAGTGTATATCTTAACCGGCCCCAAAACCCCCGGATTTGTCTTGTTCGGTAACGATTATCTTTTGACTTTTTCGGAGAATAACGAACTCGTAAGTAAAGAAAAATTACACAACACACTCATCGCATTGCCCGTAGGGAGTGATGAAGATAACACCGTTCTGAAGATGACCATGCATTCGCACGTCAAAACGCCCTACATTACGGAGACGGATATTTGCACCATGCTTCTCTACAAAAACTTCGTGCAGTGGAAAACACATACGGTAATCTCCGAAAAATTTGCCAGCATATTCGATTTGGAAAACGAAACCTTACAAATCATTCCCATCGAAGCTTGGGAAAAATCACAAGGGATTGAAAAAGATTAGGATTGCCACAAGCGCCGTGCTTCTTTTCTCAAAAGTCTCCGCATAATTTTACCGGACGCGGTCCGGGGCAATTGATCCGTTAGTATTACATTCGAAATTTTAAACAGCGGATTTAATTTCGTTCTAAGGGCTTGTTGGAATCTTGCTTTCAATTCTTCGGCTTGATGCGGATGAAAAGTCACCGCAAAGATAACCAATTCCGCCGGTCCGCCTTCGGGGGGCGACACGGCTATCGCCGCACTTTCTTTTACTTCGCCAAAAGCGTTTATTACTTCTTCAATCTGTCCCGCACCTACTTTTATACCGCCCAAGTTCATACTGTCATCCGTTCGTCCCATCACACGATAATATCCGTTTTTCATCCGCACCAAATAATCGCCGTGCCTTCTTAATGTTTTACCTTGATATTCGGGCAAACCCGCATAGTACGTTTGATGGTGATCTTTGTTCAGCAATTTTACCGACAAACCGGGCGCAGGCGGAATGAGAAATACTTCACCGGCATCGGTTTCTTGAAAATTTTCATCCAAAATCACGAATTCACTCCCCAAGGCAGGGGTCGAAAAAGCGGAAGGATAATTGTCCTGAACAAGCGTAGAGGTTACATATCCGCCACCTATTTCCGTCCCGCCGCAATATTCGATTACAGGCTTACCTCCGGCCCTCGCCATAAGCCACGACATATCCTCGGGATGCGACGTTTCGCCCGTAGAGCTGAAGCATTTGATTTGCTGCCAGTCCAATGTTTCGAACCCCTCGGTTTTTCGCCAAGCCCTGACAATGCTCGGCACCGTTCCCAACATGGTAATCCCTGCATCCCGGACGAATTGTCCGAAAGCGTGTCCCGTAGGTAAGCCGTCAAACAGAGCCATCGTGGCTCGATTGATAAAAGTGGCGAAAATGAGCCAAGGCCCCATCATCCACCCCAAGTTGGTAGGCCAAGCCACCACGTCGCCCGGGTGAATGTCGTGATGATAATATCCGTCGGCAGCGGATTTAACGGCCGTGATGTGATTCCATGGAATGGCTTTGGGCTCGGAGGTCGTACCCGACGAAAACAAAACGGTTATATCGTCCATAGAACGGGCAATATGGTATGATTGCGGTTCGGGGGCGCTTTGTAAAAAATCTCTCCAATAAAGATCTCCTTCGCGAAGCTTGATTGCACCGGTTTTTACAACGACGGCTCGGGGCGCCCCGGCATCTACTATTTTTTGATATAACGGAATCTTTTTACCGCCTCTATACAAATAATCTTGTGTGAAAACCAACCGGGGCGGGGCAATGGAAAAACGCACCTTGATTTGCTCCGGAGAAAAACTGTCCGCTACCGTAATTACTTGCATTCCTCCTTTTATTGCCGCAAGATATACCATCACGGCTTCGGGGGTCATCGGCATATCGATACCGATAAAATCCCCCGGACGAAGGCCTTGTCTTTTTAAAGAATACAAGATATCATCCACACGATTAAGAAGTTCCCCATAACCGATTTTCTTAATTGCGCCATCCCGTTCGCTTGCATATTTAATTGCCGTCTGCGATTCGGGTGCTTGAAAACAGGAAGCAACTATGTTTATCCGCGCGCCTTTAAACCAATAAGGTTTTTCAATTCCTTCCGATAAATCCAATACACGTTGGTACGGTTTATCGAAAACAATGCCCAATTGACGTACCGTAAAATCCCAAAATTTTTCTCTTTCGGTTATGGAAAAGCGGTAAAATTCTTCATAAGTACCAAAACCGAGTTTTCTGTAACTTTTAAAAATATTCGAATTTTCCACAACTTCACGTGACGGTGACCATTTCATAGGCAGAAGTTTTAAGCCAAAGCATCCAAAACATAAGCGATTAATTCTCTGATGGTTTTTTTATAGTCGGCCGAAAAATCCAAAGTTTTTCGATTGGCAATAATGGCATTCATCGAACAGGCGTGATGTCCCAAAAGTTTGGACAAGCCGTAGATGGCCGCCGTTTCCATTTCAAAGTTGGTAATTTTTACCCCGTTATACGAAAAACGGTGCAGTTTGTCGTGCATTCCGGGATCGGCAAGGGGAATACGCAATACACGTCCTTGGGGGCCGTAAAACCCTGCTGCCGTTGCGGTAATCCCTTTAAACACCTTGTCGCCTTCAAGCTCGGCTTCCAATTGCGGACTGTTTTGCACAAAATAAGGCTTGGCGGCATCGTTTATCCATCCGGTTTGTTCGATAAATTCCCTTTCCATATCCAATTCCCTGATGTGTTCGGAACGGTAATAATGCAACAAACCGTCCAATCCCAATCCGTATTTTCCTAACACGAAACTGTCCACCGGAATGTCGGCTTGCAGAGATCCCGAAGTCCCGATTCTAACAATGTTTAAAGCCGTATGTTCGTCTTTAATCTCACGTTTTTCCAAGTCGATATTGACCAATGCGTCCAATTCGTTGATAACGATGTCGATATTATCGGGACCTATTCCGGTGGAAATTACGGTAAATCCCGTGCCTTTGTAAGTTCCCGTAACGGTATGGAATTCTCTTTTGACGGTTTCAAACACTATTCGATCGAAAAATTCGGCCACCAAATCCACCCTCTTGGGGTCGCCTACGGTGATAATGTTTGTTGAAATGTTTTCGGGATGTAAGTTTAAATGATACACACTTCCGTCGGGATTGAGCACCAACTCCGATGCGCCTATTTTTTTCATACTTCGATTTTTCGGATTATTCGCATCAATAAAGATAGTAAATTTTCGTCAAGGGAAGAATGACCGGTGCAATTTGACCGGAAAACACATTCGGTTAGAGTGAAATTCCTTTTGTTTTCAATATAACGCCGTTGCCGGGGCGGTCGGGATAAACGACTCCGTCGGGGGTGATTTGAACGCCTTCGGCAATGTCGTTCCGGAGCAATAAGGCGCCGTCCACATCGGCAAAATGCACCCTAGGAAGGAATTGGGCGGCGGCGGAAATTCCCACGGTCGATTCGGTCATACAACCTATCATGCGCATTACACCCGCTTTTTCGGCTGCATCGAACATACTTTTGGCAGACGTCATCCCGCCGGCTTTGGTGAGTTTTACATTGATGCCGTGAAACGAACGAAATGCCTTATCCAAATCTTCTTCCGTACGGCATGACTCGTCGGCAATTAGGGGTAAGGGGCTTGTTGCTTTGAGCCGTTCGGTATCCTTGTATGCTCCGGCGGGCAGGGGTTGTTCTACCATTTCCACTCCCAAATCCTTAAGCACGGGAATCAATCGTTTGGCTTTATCGAAATCCCATGCGGCATTGGCATCCACACGAAACGGCGCATCCGTAACCGTTCGTAGTGCGCGGATAATTTCCTCGTCGTTCTCGGTGCCTAATTTTATTTTATACACGGGCCAAGGCCGTTCCCTTATTTTTTGCTGCATTATTTCTATTTTGTCCAACCCTATGGTATAGGTGGAAACGGGTGCTTTTGTCTTGTCCAACCGCCAATAATCGACAGTCCTTTCGCCTCGGATTTTTCCGAACAAATCCCAAGCCGCTTCGTCGATAGCGGACATAAAAAAACGGAAATTATCGCTTCGCCGTTTGATTTCTTCCCAAAGTTGCGACGGATGATTCAAGCGGTAATTTCCCAAAAAAGGAACTATCTCGTCCCAAGCCTGCATCAGCTTTTCCACCGTCACGTTGTAATAAGCGTTTTCCGTAGCCTCACCGTAACCGGTCTTTCCGTCTTGTGATAGTGATACAATAAATGTTTTTTGCACTTTATGCGCCGAACGCGAAATGCCGAACCTATGTTTTAGTTGCAACTCGTAAATTCGTGCCTGTATTTGCATGATTATATTTTCTTGCGTGAATATACCAAAAAACAAGGAAGTATCGACGGAAATTTTACATCACCGGATTGAATTCGATAAGTTATGCGGTGTGAATGCGTAATCTTTTTTTTTTTTTACACCTAATAAAACCAATGCTACAGGTTTACTAGCACATAACCTATTATCACGTCATACCTTAATAAAAATTTTGTGTTTGTATAACCACCGGGCAATCAGGGCGTAAAATAAAACCACACTCAGCGCATAGCCCAAAGAGGCTGCCTCCGGCGATTTGATCCATAACCGCCAAGTATGAGAAAAAATCCAATTATGCAACGAAGTATCACCGATTTTGATTTGATAAAAGCTCTTGGCAATAAGACCGTTAAGCACGTAAACGGCTATGGCGTTCATCCCGAAAGCCACCCAAGGCAACATCCAAGCTTTGCGCTTACAAAATTCGGACATAAAATAGACAATTCCGAAAATAAGAAACGCCAAGCCGGCCGTATAAAACACAAACGACGAAGTCCAAAGCTTTTTGGAAAAAGGAAAATACGGCGCCCACACATATCCGGCCGACAAGGATATAATGCCCGCCACTCCTATCCAAAACAAGCGACGCATGGGCGAACGAAACGATATTAAAATATATCCCAACAACATACCCAACAAAACCGTTGCCAATGCCGGTAATGTCGATAACAAACCTTCGGGGTCGTAATTTCCCTGTACCGTCTTTCCTTCATCGGGCTCGTAATGTCGCCACATGTGTTGCACACCTAAAATTTTCCGGTCGATTTGCGAAACCAAATTGTCGGTTTTATTGAGTCGTGTTTCGATTAATGATTCGGTGGCAACGCCTTGCAGTTGATACTTACCGAGCATAACATACCAATAGCCGGCGGTAAGGATTAGAATGAATCCCGACAAAACGATTAGCGCAAGTTTACGGCCGTATCGTTGCTCGAGAAATTTAAGAAACAAGTAAATCAATGCACCGAAGAAGAAAACGATACCGATTCGGACCAATACGCCGGGAATGCGTAATTCGGATAGGGGTTTGAAAAACGGAAACCGCACCTGAAATCCGGCCAAAAACCATCCCAGCAGAATTAATTTAACGGTCCGGGTAAAAATTCTCTTATAAGTTTTCCGGTTGCGCGTATCCCTTTGGTGGTATGCCAGTACGATAGACGTTCCGACGATAAAAAGAAAGAAGGGAAAAACCCAATCGGTCGGCGTGACGCCAAACCATTCGGCATGGCGAAAAGGGGGATAAATATGCGCCCAAGAGCCGGGATTATTGACCAATATCATCAGCGCTATGGTGAGTCCTCTAAAGACATCGACCGATACGATTCGTCGTGCCATCAAAATTCACTTTATCCAGCAATTTAAAGTTTTTATACGAAAAATCCAATGTGTCAGGCCTTTTTAGAAGGGATAATTGATGCCGAATTGCAAAATGCCGTCAAACAAAGAATAATTGCGCACCCAACGTTGTCCTTCGGGCAAGGCGGGATTGAAGATTTTGAAAGCCAAATCCAAACGAACGGCAAAAAAACTGAAATCGTATCGATAACCGATTCCGGCACCTACGGCGGTTTCGTTCATAAGGGAATACATACCCTTAAACTGCGCCTCACGATAGGGAATGTCGTCAAAAATGTTCCAAATATTACCGGCATCCACAAAAAATCCCAAATGATGATTTTCATAAAACGGGACCCGGTATTCGATATTGGTCAAAAGTTTGAAGTTAGCTTCATTAAATTCGCCCAACCCACCGGTGGAACCCGGCCCCAGTTCGAAGGCACGCCAGGCCCGAATGTCATTGGAACCGCCTGCAAAATAGGCCGAAACAAACGGAATGTTTGTCGAATTACCGTACGGAACGGCTAATCCCGCAAAAAATCGGAAAGCCAAAACGCGTTTTTTTCCGAAATCCCAATGTCTGATAAATGTGTATTCTCCCTTATAATATTGTGCATAAGGAATCCGGTTAATCATTTGCTGACCTATCTCGTTTCGGGGCATATCGACCAATTTGGAAACGGCCCCGGGCAACCATCCGGCCAACTCGACATATATCCGGTGCAAATAAAAATCACTGTCCCAGATATCATCTCTCGTGTCATAAGTCAGCGTATGATTGGAATTTATGATAAACACGTTTTCGGTCAATCGCACTTTTCGTTCGTATATACGTTTCACCGTTTGATAAATCCCGGAATACGACGGTTCGTTGAGCAAAACGAATTTGATGAAATCGTCGGCCTTGTCGGGAGTAAGCGTGGTATTGTAATGTGTTTGCGAAAGGGAGTTCAGTTCGTTAAAAGCCGT
>JAMONI010000187.1 GCA_027065935.1 Flavobacteriales bacterium
CAAGGTAAGCGGGGTAACAAAACCGGTAGCGGTAGGCGTCATGGCCACCCGGACCTCCGCACCTTCTTTCTTCAACAACCGGATTAAGTAAGGAATTTTATATGCCGCAATACCGCCCGTTACGCCGAGTACAATATGTTTTCCCCTAAGGGACATAAAATCAAATTAAAATACTTTATCATTATCCTCTTCGTCAATAAAACGCCAAGGAATTTTTCCTTCGAGCCATTCCTGCAAAGCCATTGCCCAAGGCTTGGGAAGTCGCTCGTATCTTTTGGAGATTTCTATGTTGTCGATATCTTCATAGACTTCCTGAATGGGTGGCTGTTGTTTTTTGGATTCGTCCAATTCGCCCAGTTCTGCATACAAAGCGGACTTCATTTCCTGTTGGATTTGTTCGGCACGTTTGGCTATAATGACAATGGCCATATAAATGTTGTTGGTGGATTCGGCCACCTTATCGCGATTGACGGTGACCGTGCTGACGGGTGCTTTGATGTCTGTGAAATCTGTCATGACGTACTAGTTTTTTATACGGATTTGCGTTCGTTTTCCAATTTTTCTTTCATGCGTTCCATTTTGTCCGAAAACTCGGACCGGGGAAAAAGATTTTTGAACTTTTCGTAGTAATTCAACGCCTTTTCGATTCTTTCTTTTTTCTTGGAAGGAATGCTGTTTAAGGCCAGTTGGGCGGCCGCCATAAATCTGAGAAAATGCGCTTCTTCACGAAACGGCGAACCGGGATGATCAATAAAAAACAAATCGAAGGATTTAACGGCCGATTTGTAATATCCCAAGTGATAATACAGCTTGGCTTTTTCGAAATCCTTCTTTTGAAAACGTAGTGTAACGTCTTTTACCATCTTATTGATATCGTCGAGAAACTTCGACTCGGGATAGGTCCTGATAAACCGGTCGGCTTCTTCAAGCATTTTTTCGCCGTAGGTCAAGTCTCTATAATATTCGGGGATGAGTTCATAATAGGAGCGAACAATATAAAAATCGGCTTCTTCCTTTTTACTGCTGTTGGGAAACAATTTGGTAAACAAGCGAAATTGATAGCCTGCGGAATGATATTGCTTGAGCTTAAACAGACTCATAGCTCGAAAAAACTTCAAGCGTTCGTATTTCGGATGCGATTTCATCGCCTCGTCGGCCAAGGCAAACATACGTTCGGCTTTGGCATACTTGCCTTTTTGATACATTTTTTCCCCCATACGGTATTGTTCCAAGGGTGCGTTGGAATTCAACACTTTTTGATATTCACCGCAGGAAACAGCCAAAACCGACACAAAAACTACTATGACAAACTTTTTCATACCACTTGTTAGACTTGCAAAGATAAAAAAATTAAAACGGCTTTCCAACGATTTGATTGCGTTGATACGCCTGCTTATGATTTCAGTCTATTTCGACTCCGGCGTTTCACTTGATCAGACCGCCCAAAGGCAATCTTTTGCCTTGATTTTCCTTATTATTGTCACCGGAAGGCACGTTTTTCGGCCTTTCCATGCGATGTTTCCGGTCCAAGCTGTCCATTTTTTTCTTGAATTCCTGTTCCACTTGTTTATAAATTTCCGAAAAAACACCGGGATGTTGCAAGTAATAAGACATGGAACCGTAGAAAGCCGTGCTGTCGATTCCGTGTTTTTCCAATACGCTGTAAACGGGGTTAATCTTAAGACTGTCGATTTCGGTTTTGTTTTGCACATACAGTTCGTTGGCTATCAACATGTCCGAAATAACGGCTTTCATTTTTTCTTCCGAAAGCAGATATCCGGGTTTTTCATCACCTGCGGAACATCCGGCAAGCCATATCCAAACCGGCAGGAATTGCAAAATTTTTTTCATAAGCGTCCGGTTATGCTTTTCCACTTTAATTTTAAGACCCCCAAAACGCCTTCGGTCACAATGCCTCCGGTCATTTTCGACACGCCTTTTTGACGGTTGATAAAGATGATGGGGATTTCCTTAATACAAAAAGCTTTTTTCCACGCTCTGTATTTCATTTCGATTTGAAAGCCGTAACCGACAAATTGGATTTTATCGAAATTCAAAGAGGCCAAAACTTCCTTTTTATACCCCACGAATCCGGCCGTGGTATCTTTAATGTCCATACCCGTAATCAGGCGCACATATACCGATGCAAAATACGAAAGGATAACCCGGCTCAAAGGCCAATTCACCACATTAACCCCGCTGATATACCTCGAACCGATCACCATGTCGCATTTTTCATCTTGCAAAACCTTGCGCATTCGCGGCAAATCTTCGGGATTGTGCGAAAAGTCGGCATCCATTTCGAAAATATAGTCGTAACGGCGGTCGAGTGCCCATTTAAAACCGGAAATATAAGCTTTGCCCAAGCCTTCTTTTTTCTTTCTAACCAACAAATGCACACGGTCGGGGACTTGTTTTTGGAGTTCCCGCACCAAATCCGCCGTTCC
>JAMONI010000188.1 GCA_027065935.1 Flavobacteriales bacterium
TGATGCCCGAAATCACCTTGCACGTAGGAATCGGCACCTTTAGTCCGGTGGAAGTGGAGGATTTGGCCAAGCATAAAATGGATTCGGAATATTTTGAAATTCCCGACGAAGCGGCACAAATCATCAACAAAGCCCTCGACGAAGGAAGACGCGTTTGTGCGGTGGGTACAACGGTAGTTCGGGCCTTGGAATCCTCCGTTTCGGCGAGCAACCGTGTAGTACCCGATTCCACTTGGACGCACAAGTTCATCTATCCGCCTTATACGTTTAAAATTCCCAATGCGCTGATTACCAATTTTCATTTACCCAAATCCACTTTATTGATGTTGGTTGCGGCCTTTGGCGGTTATGATTTGATTATGAAGGCTTACAAAGTGGCCGTTGAGGAGAAATACCGCTTCTTTTCCTACGGCGACGCCATGTTGATATTGTAAATGAAATTGCTTTTTCTCGGAACCGGAGCTTCGTTGGGCACGCCTGTGTTGGGCTGTGATTGTGCTGTATGCCGGTCCGGCGACCCAAGGGATATTCGTTTGCGCACTTCCGTTTTTATTGAAGCCAATAACGAATCCTTCCTCATAGATCCCGGGCCCGACTTTCGCCAGCAATGCTTGAAATACGGTATTACCCGGATAGACAACTTCCTGATTACTCATTCGCACAATGACCACATCGGCGGATTGGATGAAACGCGCGCCATATTTTATGCGATGGATCAAAGGCCTTTGCAGTTCTACGCCGAATCCTTCACCATAAAAACCGTCAGAAAATATTACGATTATTTGTTTCCCGAAGATAACAAGCCCTCATATCACGGTGCGCCGCAATCCGAATTTCATAACATCAAGGCCGGTGTGGAATTTCAAACGGCAAATAATAAAATCCTACCCTTGCGGGCTTTTCACGGTTCAATGCCCGTAACGGGCTTTAAAATACAACGATTGGTGTATTTAACGGACGTAAAAACCGTGCCCGAAGTTACCGAACGGATGATTGACCGTGAAACGGTTTTGGTATTAGGCGCCTTGCACGTGCAACCGCACGCTTTGCATTTCAATTTGCAAGAAGCTTTGGAATTTGTGGCAAAAACACAACCCGAGCGTGCCTATTTGACCCACATCAGCCATTGGATGGGGCGGTATGAAGACGTCACCCGCCGGTTACCGGAAAACGTTATGTTGGCTCACGACGGATTGGAAATCCTTATTTGACGCGGTACCAATATTGCGTACGTCCTATCAAAGAAAAACCTATATAACCGCGCACTTTCAACTTGCCGGGTTCTTCCAACTTCAAGTAAACACTGTATTCCTTCGCATTTTTAGGATCCATAATAGTGCCGTCTTCCCATTCTTTGTCATCGGCATCGTATTCCAAGTCCTTTAAAATAAGAAGTCCTATTATGTTTTTGTTTTTGTATTTTCCTTCACAAGTACGGCAAACCCCGTCTTTATTTTCTTCCGTGAGTAATTGGACGACTTTTCCGTAATATTTTCCGTCTTTCTTATAAATTTCAATAATCGACTTGGCCTGTCCGGTTTCGTCGTCGATGGTTTTCCATTTTCCGACTATTTCGTCTTGGGCTTGCACCAATTGTAATGTAAGTAAAGCGGTTAAAAATAAAACGATTTTTTTCATAATCATATTTTTTTGGAATTGTAGTATAAAGTTAATCATTTTTCTAAAAATACAAACCAAAACCGTGCCTGATTTCGGTATTATTCTGCCGAATTGTTCCGAAGTTAACAAATTACCATAAACCAAAGGAATATTTTAAGAAAGTTACGTTCGATTCTCATAAGTTTTTTTTAGCGGGTTACACCGGGTTTATATTTGTTTTGAAATAATCGGGTCCGCATTTGTTATTTCGGGCGGAGATAAATTAAATAAACGGGCAATGACTTGCTTAACTTCGTAGCGGTGTAATTGTTTGGGAGTTTGGGTTTTAGTCCGAAAAAGGTTGTCTGAACGTAAGAAGGACAACCTTTTTTTTGCATACAGGCGGTTATTTTCACTAACTTTGTAGCGGAAGTTACCGGATGAAAAAAATTGCATTTGAGACATTAGGCTGTAAGTTGAATTTTGCGGAAACCTCCGCCATCGCCGCCCGCATTACGGACTATGAACGTGTGGATTTCAAGTCCGAAGCGGACATTTATGTGATTAATACGTGTACGGTAACGGCCAATGCCGAAAGGAAATTGCGCGAACTTACCAAGCAAATCAAGAGGCGTGCGCCGCGGGCCAAAGTGGTGGCAATCGGTTGTTTTGCCCAACGCGATCCCGAAAGTGTGGCCGCTATCGAAAATATCGATTTGGTTTTGGGTATGGCGGAGAAATTTCGTTTGAAAGAATTCTTGCCCCGTTTAGAGCGAAATGAAATCGGCGGAATTATAAACGGATTACCTCCGGCCGAAGTGGATTTTTTGCCCGCTTTTTCTCACG
>JAMONI010000189.1 GCA_027065935.1 Flavobacteriales bacterium
TGTCATTTAATTCCGAAGGAATTTTGTCTTTTGCCAGATTTTCTCATGGCAGGAAAGGGCGCAAGGAAGCATATTTTTGCCTTGATTTTTTGTTACTTTTTCATCAAGGAAAAAGTAAAAAAAGAAATTTTCCCTAACTTTATCCCATGAACGCCCGGGTTTCATATTCGTTTCAGCGCCTCCCCTATGGCGCCTGTCCCGCGCGCAGCCGCGGGAACCCGAAAATTAGCCTATGGCTGAGCGTTGACCCGCTGGCGGGAGTAAATCCCGACAAAACACCATATAATTACACAAGCAACAATCCTGTTGTGAGAATTGACCCTACGGGGATGGTGGATAACCCGATTTATGGGACCGACGGAACTTTTTTGGGAACGGATGACAAAGGATTGCAAGGCGAAATGATTGTGATGAATAAAGAAGACTTCAAACAAGGCATGTCGCATGAAGAAGCCATGAAATTAAATAAAGGAATAGACGGCTTTTTAAACCCGGATATTGCCAATCAAGCATTGGAACATTACAGCAAATTGCCTGATAGACCCGATTTTGATGGAATGTTAACTTTGGAAGAAGCCAATAAATGGTATAGGGAAGGAAACGGACAACCCTTGTATGTAGATGCTTCGAAAATAGATATTTCTCCGATTTCAACGATGGATATAAAAAAAGGAGAGTCCCTGTATATAAATTTTGAATCACCTATAAATTTTAATATACAAGTAGGATTGGTATATGGAACAATTAAGATCACTCGAATTGATGATAAAGGTAGCGTATTGCTTGGAGCACCTAATGGATATCTAGATAATTATGGATTCGAATTTCAACAAGGAAGAACTTTTAGAAATTTTCTCACTTGGATTGGAAAAAATATTGCCGGAAAAGGACAGCCTTTTAATATTTACACATATGGTTATTCTAAATTAAAACGCCCGCCAAGGTTTAATTACGAATTTCCAATCGGGCCGAAAGATTAAAGAAAATGAGAAATATTATTTATACCATAGGAATTTTCTTAACTTTCAGTTGTAACACAAATTTATTTGATAATGATTTAAAAAAAATTTTAGGTAACCCTGATATCTCATATTCAAAAGAAAATTCCATTAGTGAATTTGCGGGTTTTGGAGAAGGTTATACAATTGAAATTTATATCCTTCCGAAAAATTATTTAAAACGATTTGACAAGAGACCTTATAAATTGCCTCCTAAAAAAGGATGGAAAACAAAAGGATGGTCAAAAACAACAATTGATTCATCATATAATGAAATAATTTACATGGTTTTAAATTATAAGGGGAATGCAAGAATATCTTCTTTCATAAAGGATATCAAGGAGATACTAAACAAAAAGGATACTTATTATGCATTTTACTATAAGCCGGATAAAACAACCCCGACACATGTCAATTTTTTTGTCTTAGATATGGAAAAGCAAAAACTTTATGCCATAGATGTGGTGTATTAAGAAAAACTTCCCATACCCAAAACTGCAAAAAAAAACTTAAATTCTTTCTAACAAACAATATAAAAAGCCAAAAAAAATACTTCAACAAAAAAAGCATCGCCTACCTGTTTGGCTATCCATACGAATTTGATTATATTTGTTGTAGTAAAACCCGGAAAATGGTTACCGTTCTTAAAAAAGGAGCTTCCAAAAGCAGTATTCGTAATCTTCTTTCCCGCTTGCACAAAAGAGCTGGAAAAGGAATTAACGTTTACAAATACGTGGGAAAAATTTCTTTAAACACCGACGCCGTGCTCATTCAAAAGAAACTTCGTGATGAATGGGAATAAATGGTTTTTGGATACCAATATCATCTTATATTTACTTGGTGGCGACACTACGTTGGCGGAGTTGTTGGACGGAAGCAGGCTTTATGTTTCCGTTATCACCGAAATGGAATTACTCTCCTACCGGAACCTTTCCGAAAACGACCGGAAAGTCATTCATTCTTTCCTTTCGGAATGTAAAATCATCTATATTAATCATGAGATCAAGGAGGAAGCCATCCGTATTAGAACCGCTTATGACATCAAATTACCGGACAGTATTATAGCCGCCTCGTCCTTATACTTGGATTTACCCCTTCTTACAGCCGACCGGGATTTCAGTAAGATAGAACAACTGGAATTAGTGCTATACAGCAAAGAGTAAGCTTATGCCTCCTCCCGGAAATTCCATAGAACCGATATGGGCATTTCCACGCCCACTACATCACCCCGACCACCTGGGCACCGGAACCCTCATCACCGACCTCGAAGGAAGGCCCGAACAATTCTTCCTCAACCTCCCCTACGGCGAAACCTTCATCGAGCAAGGCGGTCACACCTACGACAACCCCTACAAATTCACGCCTGTCCCGACTTCCGTCGGGAGCAAAGAATTGGATGAAGAAACCGGATTGTATTATTACGGCGCGAGATACTATGATCCTAA
>JAMONI010000190.1 GCA_027065935.1 Flavobacteriales bacterium
AAAACACCCTAACAAATTAGCCATCTACTGGACCCTAAATGCCGCCATCGTTTCGTTCCTCGGCGCAGGATTGTTGGGTTTGGCGCATACTTTGCCTCAAGTAAACCTTTACACACACGGCACTTTGGTTACCGCCATGCACGGCCACTTGGCCTTCTGGGGCGCTTATGCTTCCATCGTGCTGGCCATTATTTATTACGCCATGCCCAACCTGACCGGACGAAAATTATTTAACCACACCAGGGGAAAATTGGCGTTTTGGTTGGCCAACATCGGAATTTTCACTATGGTATCGGCCTTTGCTGCCGCAGGCGTGGCACAAGTATATCTTGAAAGAAAATTGGGATTCGATTTCGGCCAAGTGCAAAACGAACTCCAAGTCCACTTTTGGGTACTCATTACCGGAGCCACCATACTCTCCACGGGAATCATCCTGTTGATTATCGACTTTATAAAATTCGGATTGCCACACAACGAAAACCCGGTACCTGCAACCTAATGTGCATGCAATCCGTCCGAGATTTCAGATTGTTCGTTTCTGTAACGGAAACGAACAATCTTTTTTACCTTTAACCGAATCAAAAACAAAACTTCTATGAACACTTACGCACCTTACTACAAAACCGTAGGCAGAGAAACCGAAGTATTCGAAAAAGCTTTTGAAAACAAACTGCCCTTACTGCTCAAAGGACCCACCGGCACGGGAAAATCACGTTTTGTGGAATACATGGCGCATAAGCTCAATAAAAAACTTATCACGGTAGCCTGCCATGAAGAAACTTCCGCCACCGACCTCATCGGCCGCTTTATTCTCAAAGGAACCGAAACCGTATGGATGGACGGGCCACTCACCAAAGCGGTCAAGGAAGGCTATATTATCTACTTGGACGAAATCGCCGAAGCTCGCCCCGATATTATCGTAGCCATCCACCCCTTGACCGACCACCGGCGTGAAATATATATCGACAAGCTCGGCACAAGCATCAAAGCCCACGACGACTTTATGTTAGTGGCCTCTTTCAACCCGGGCTACCAACACGGCTTTAAAGACCTCAAACCTTCCACCAAACAACGCTTTGTAGCCATCAGCTTCAACTATCCCGAAGAAAACATCGAAAGAGAAATACTGATTAACGAAACCGGAATCGACAAAGAAACCGCCAAAAAATTGGTCAAAATAGCTTCCAAAATCCGAAATCTGACCGAATACGGCCTAACGGAAACCGTCTCGACACGCCTGATAGTGGATGCAGCCAAACTCATCAAAAGCGGACTTCCCAAACGACTGGCAGTACACTCGGCCGTCATACAACCTCTCTCGGACGAACCCGAAATCACCCAATCACTACAAGATTTGGCGGATCTCATGATTTAATAAAATCTTCCGGAAATGAGCTTTGACGAATATCTTCAAGGACTGATAGAAACCTACTTTAAATTTTCCAACAAACATAAAAAACGCAAGCGCAAACAATTGCTTGCCTTGGAAAAAACCGCCCGCCTCGACCTCATCAACGACCGGCTTACCGTCTTGGCACGTGCCGTTGCAGGACGGCCTATCCGAATCTTCACCGCAGAACGCGAAGGCGGGTACAAAAACGACCACTTTTTTCTGCCCGAATATTTCAGCGAATTCGACACTTTTGAAGAAAATTATGCCTATTATCTCTTCAGAACCTTATACCTGACCTATCAACAAAAAGCCGGCATAAACCTTCGACCCGGTGCGGAAGCCAACGAACAAATCGCACGGGCCGCCGCCCTTCAAAACGCACCCCGGGTACTCAAAAATCTTTTTAAGGACTTTCCCGCCCTTAAGCCGGTACACGACAAATTGGTAGCGCATTTTTCCCGGACGGCTCCGGATAACAAACCCGACCTCAGCTACGTTTACGGAAAATTAATGAAAAATAATCCCGTAACCGAACACAAATCCGGCGACCCCGGCGAACGTATTCGCCAAGCCGTTCAAGACGAAATCCAAAGCATCAAAAAAGCACGACCCGTGGAAGAAATGCGTGTGCAAACCGTTGATAAAAAGCAACAGGAAGATCAAGTATTGCACAATTATTTTGAAAAAATCGAAACACTGGAAGAACATAACGGCGGCATTTGGCACGATTTCGACGGAACCGATGAAATGGAAGAACACGCCGAAGCCTTGGAAGAGGTGAAAATGAGAAACGTAGTGCGTACCGACGAAGAAACCCGCTCCGTATATCAAACCGAATTTATTGAAAACACCGCCGTAGCCGAAAGTGAAGAAACCAACGCAAGAAAATTCCATTACACCTACGACGAATGGGATTACGTCAAACAACAATACAAAAAAGACTTTTGCAAACTCTTTGTAGAAAACCCTGTGGATTCCAACCGGGAATACTACAAAAAAACCCTGGCCGACAACCGCCCCCTGCTCAACGGCCTGCGAAA
>JAMONI010000191.1 GCA_027065935.1 Flavobacteriales bacterium
CCTTTCTGCTTCGGGTTAAAGATTTTTTCTTTAAAAAACGCCCCTCGGTGTTCGATTTGTAACTATGAGAAAAATTTTCAAATATAACCTCTACCGGGCGGCTTTCCTGTTGTTCTTGGTATTGCTTACGGGAACATTGGGGTATCATTACATTGAGAAATTCACGTGGATAGATTCGCTTTACATGACCATGATCACCATAACCACCATCGGTTTCGGTGAAGTGCGACCCCTGGATTTTGAAGGAAAGCTCTTTACGATAGTTTTGATTACTTTTAGTATTTTGGTATATGCCTATTCGTTTACCATTTTGAGCGAATTCATGCTTGAAGGGCATTTTTTTAAAAATTTAAACAGGAGAAGAATGAAAAATAAAATTGCCAAACTTTCGGGGCATACGGTATTAATCGGTTTGGGCAAACACGGCAAGGAAGCCTATAAAAATCTCAAACAAAACCGCAGGTCGGTGGTAGTGGTGGAAAAGGACCCTTCGAAAATCGAGGAGATGGAAGAGAAATTGGATTATTACTTGGAAGGCGATGCCACCAAAGACGACGTCCTGTTGGCGGCCGGCATCCGTAATGCATCCGTGCTGATATCCACCTTGCCCGACGATGCCGATAACCTGTTTATCATACTCTCGGCCCGCCAATTGCACCCGGGCATCAAAATCATAACGCTTGCCACCAACGAAAATACCGAACGCAAGCTCAAACTGGCGGGTGCCGATCACGTGGTGATGACATACCGCATCGGCGGCGAATATATGGCATCACTCGTCACATCGCCCGAATTGATTAATTTCCTTCGACTGCTGTCGGTGGAAAATCCCGAACACGAACATCTGATTGAAAAAATCGATGTGAAAGAACTCCCCGAAGAGTACCGTAACAAAACCATCGCCGATTTGGATTTACGGCGCAAAACGGGGGTCACGATAATCGGTTTTAAAACCCCAGAAGGGCAATACATCATCAATCCGCCTGCGGATACGGTTTTGATCGAAGGTGCTTCCATCATCGTATTGGGACAGCCCGAACAAATCAATGCGTTGAACCGGCTGTTCCATATCGAACGGGATTGATATTTTATTTTTTCACCGTCTCGTTCAGTGCGTCGATCAGCTCGTCGGTAATGTCTTTTTCGTCTTTTCCGTAAGCTATTCCGGCCAATTCGCTACGCGAAAAGATGTAGGTGTAATCGTTCTTTTTTCCGTAATCTTTGATGAAATCTTTTAGCTTGTCCGAGGCTTCTTCCATAGCTTTTTCCAATTCTTCCTGAAGCTTTTGGGCTTCTTGTTGTTGCGCCATTTGAATACTTTGTTGTTCCATCATCAATTGTTCATACTGTTTTTGCGCCTTGGCTTGATTCATCCGGTTGGCTTTGGCTTGAAAGTTTTGCACTTTTTGCTGGAAGTTGCGGGCAATGCTGTCGAATTTTTTGTTGAACGCATCTTCTTTGGCTTTAAAGTCTTCTTTAATGCGGTTCATCAGTTGGTATTCTTCCACCACTTTATCCAAGTCGATAAAGGCGGTTTTTTCGGTTTTTTGGCAAGAACTTAATGTCATAATTAATCCCAAAAGTATTACGAGTGCGTTTTTCATAGTGATGATTTTTCGCCAAAGATAACAAAAGCGCCCGAAACGGACGCTTTTAAAATGTTACGGATATTTTTTTAGCCGTTTAGGGTAGTTTCTTTTCTTTTTCTTGCCGTAATTTACGTTTCATTACATCGTACACCAAGTCCGTAGCCTTTTCGAAGGTTTCCGCATCACGGCTGACCACGTAACTGTTGCCGCTCACATGCACTTTGACTTCCACGGTTTTGTTCAACTTGCCTTTGTTGTTTACCTTGAGATAAACGTCCGTTTCAACGATTTTGTCGTTGAATTTTTCCAACCGGTTCAATTTTTTTTGAATAAGAGCCAATAATTTTTTATCGGCGTCGAAATTTACGGCATGAAAATGTAGTCTCATAGCATATGGATTTTAACGTGTATATAAATTTAATCATTTTTTTCGACTTCTCGGATGCGCTTTATGATAAATTTTTTTCAACTCGTCCAATCCCGAGTGTAAGTAATGTTGGGTTGCCGCCAATCCCGAATGTCCCAGCAGTTCTTTGATGGTATTTAAATCAGCGCCGCGATTAAGAATGTGTGTAGCGAAGCTGTGGCGTAGCATATGCGGGCTTCTTTTTTCTTTGTTGCTGATGATGCTTAGGTATCGGTTAATAAGGCGGTGTACGAACATTTCATAGAGTTTTTTGCCCGAATTGGTCACGAAAAAAGGGTCGTCGGCTGACAGGCCTGGCCATTGTTCTTTTTTATAACGCCGGTATGTTAGTAATGTTGTTTTTAAATCCGCCAACATAGGAATAAGCCGCTCTTTGTTGCCTTTCCCGGTGACCCGGATTAC
>JAMONI010000192.1 GCA_027065935.1 Flavobacteriales bacterium
GGCTCTTATCATCCTCTTGGCTACTTCGTTTGCCATTGCAGGAATGATTTATTACTTGGGCCTCACCGACGATTTTTACGTAGCTTTTCTCAATGCCATTCCCCTGTCGGTAGTCAGCAGTGCCATTATGATTCCCAGTGTGGTAACCTTGGATGAAGAAAAAAGGGAATTTCTCATTTACGAATCCACCTTTAGCGATATTTTGGGCATCTTGCTTTTTGACATCGTTTTGATGATTCCCGAAGCCGGAAGCAATGTTATTAAAGAAGTTTCCGTAGGCATGTTTATTACCGTAGTCATTTCCCTCATAGCGGGCTACATTTTGATTTTTCTTTTCGAGCAGATTTCCACCAAAGTCAAGTTTTTTCTGTTCCTTTCCATCCTAACCGCACTGTTCGTAGCCGGAAAAATATTGCATCTTTCTTCCTTGATATTGATTTTGATTTTCGGACTGATGTTGGAAAATTACAACGTATTTTTCCGCGGATTGCTCAAAAAATTTTATTTCAAGGAAAAAATCGACGAAGTCAAAGAACAGTTCAAACTCATCACCTTTGAAACGGCCTTTCTCATCCGTACCATCTTCTTCGTAGTATTCGGTATGACCATCGATGTGATGAGCATGGCCAAGCCCGGCGTAATCGTTATCGGCCTGTTGATTCTGTTGCTTACTTATATGGTGCGCTATATCAACCTTAAAATCTTTTATCAATCCGAAAGCATTTTCCCCGAAGTATTCATGGCGCCACGCGGTTTAATCACCGTTTTATTGTTCTTTAAAATCCCTGAATTTTACCAAATTCCCGAGTTTAAGGAAGTCATTTCGTTCGTTATCCTGGGCTCTGCATTTTTGATGATGATAGGATTACTCGTCTCGGGAAAAAAACAAACCAAAGAAGAATTCGAATTCATCGAAAAATTCGACCACGGCGCTTTTTCACAAAAAGACATTTCACACGACCGGTGGCACTTGGGTCCGTACAATTTTAATGATGAAACCGAACCATGAAACGCGTTTTTGTCATACGACACGGTAAATCGTCTTGGGAAAATCCGGCTTGGAAAGACTTGGAGCGTCCTTTGCGCAAGAAAGGAAAAAAACGCACCGAACGCATCGCTAAATTTTTGAAAGTCAACGGATTCCGCCCCGACATTATCATCACAAGCCCGGCCAAACGGGCCAAAATGACGGCTAAAATTATCCGGGAAATTTGGAATAACGAAATTCCCGTTGTAGAAGAAAAATTGATTTATCACGGCGACGAAAACGACTTGGAACACATACTCTACGGTTTGGATAACGGCATAGAAACCGTATATATCGTAGGCCACAACCCCGACCTGACCGATTGGGTTAACCGGTATAAAAATCCGCCGATTTGGAACCTGCCCACGTCGGGGGTTTTCGGCGTAACATTCCATACCCGCAAGTGGGAAGACCTTCCCTTGGCCGGCTTTAAAGAAATTCTGTATTTGGAACCCAAAATGCTGAAGAAAAAATAAGTTATTTCCGTTCCTTCACCGACCACGTATAAATGAACGTTCCGGTAACTTCGCCTTGCGCGTTGACGGCATCCACTTGCAGATCGAACCGTACCGGCTCTCCCGATTCCCGAACCTCCGATATCTTCCTACTTATCGTATCAAAGTCGTTGAATACAAAACGGATACGCCCCGTAGCCTTTTTGTAAAAAACCGACCTGTGTTCCACCACCAACATCGATATGTCGAGCTTGTTTT
Source organism: Flavobacteriales bacterium (assembly GCA_027065935.1). Lineage (GTDB taxonomy): Bacteria > Bacteroidota > Bacteroidia > Flavobacteriales > Flavobacteriaceae > JAADED01. Next base: position 1,741 of record JAMONI010000192.1, read on the forward strand.
TCAACAGATAAACAAACAACGGAATACCCGTACTTAATTCGCCGGCCATAACCAACACACCGAAATAAATCGAACGAAACGGATTTTGATTAAGCCACGAATGTTTCAAGGACACCACCACCTTGTCATCCGTGATTTTCTTGACCCGGATACCCGCCAGCCAAGCTATGGGTATCTTACGAAGTAAAAACAAATTGAGCTTAAAGGTTGTGATTGGCATTTTTTTTGTAATTTGTGGAATAAATATCGGAAAAATCTTCCGATGAAAATCTCGGCCTCCGATATTCGTTTTTAAAATCACAAGACAATGAAAAAATTTTTTGTTTCCGTTGCATTGCTATTATGGGCCGGCATACTTACGGCGCAATCCAAAGAACGTATCAAAGGTAACCGTCAGGTGGTTACGAAGGTTTACACCTTAAAACCTTTTCATTCCATAGAATTTGCCGAGGATTTGAGGGTGCAATTAAAACAGGCTTCGGGTGAGGAATCCTTGGAACTGCGCGCCGATGAAAACCTGCACGAAGTCTTGGTTTGGGAAGTCAACGAAGGAGTTTTGCGTTTATATACCAAAAAAGATATTGTGCGAAAGCGGGCCTTCGAAATTACCATATTCGTCGATAAAGATTTGCGAAGCATAAAAATAAGCGAAACCGCCCGGATAAAATCCGAAAACAAACTCAAATTCAACGCTTTAAACATCGAAATGGACCATTATGCCAAAGCAGACCTTGCCCTTATAGTGTCGGATACGCTTCGGGTAAACTTAAAAAACAAGGCCGTTTTGGAAACCGATGCCGAAGCACCCGTGGTGTTGCTCAAGCTGACGGACGACGCGGAAGTAAAAGGTATGATTTCGGGCAAAAAAATGAAAGTGCAAGCCGACAAAACCGCCGACTTTACCTTGGGCGGAAGTATGAAATACGTGGAACTGAACCTTACGGACAAAGCGGAATTTTCGGGCAAAAAATTCTTTGTAAAAAAAGCGGCTACCGTGCGCTTGGACAAACGGGCCAACGCTTCGCTGAAAGGACAATCGGCCGGAATGGAAATGTTTTTGCGGGGCAAATCACACTTGCATTTGGCCGGGGATTTCAACCGGTACGAACTCAAGGAATTTAAAGACAATGCATCGATTACGCGAGAACCTTAGTGGAACATTAAAACATAACTCCATCCCAATACAACAATCATCATCACAAATGACGTCCAACGCAAGATATTGCCCTTGCGGCGTTCGGACTCGCCGAATTCGTCCCGTTTCTTATAAAGATGATGTCCTATAAGAAAGCTTCCTGCAAAAAACAACACATTGATTACGGGGACGGACCGGTAGGTCAAAGCCAATAAGATAACGCCCAAGAAGAAGGTAGCCCATCCGGCCCAAACCAATCCCGAACTTTTCGGCACCGATTGCTCAAAACGTTCGATAAGTTTTTCCTGCCGGTAAGCTTCCCAGTCCCGCTCTTCCAAAGGCAATCCTTTTTGCCTGATAAGTTGCAATGCCGCCCAATAGTCGAAATCGTTGGCATCTTCGGGGTGATACGGAATTTTTAAAAGTTCTTCGTCGGGTATTTGGTGAATATAAACCTCTTGGTTTTCCAAAGTTTTGTTAATCAGCTCTTCTTTGATTTTCAATGCCTTTTCAACCGCCGATTTTTTGGTAAAAATCTCCATTCCGAAAAACGCATCCGGTCGGTCTTCCAACGATAACAAATCTATCTTAACCGGTAATTTGTTTTGTTCCAACAGGTTGATATACACTTGAGCGTCCGCACCGTTGAAAAACACACCGAGGGATTCGTAAAAGGCCGATTCGGTCATGGTTTTAATCTTTTTCGTTGAGCAGTTGGTTGCGATACTCGTCGAATTTGGCTTTTTCTTCGGGACTTAATACCGGAAAATCCACGTCCAATTTTTTCAAAACGTCCAGAATGATTTTGGCGGTAATCAAGCGCGCCGCAGGTTTGTCGTCGGCCGGAACGGCATACCAAGGCGCATAGGAAGTGGACGTATGGTTCAAAACGTCTTCATAAACTTTCATGTAATCCGCCCAACGTTGGCGTTCTTTCAGGTCGGCGGCGTTGAATTTCCATTGTTTGTCTTCTCGTCGTATTCGCCTAAGGAAGCGGTTTTTTTGTTCCTCTTTGGAGAGGTGAAGAAAAATTTTGATGATAACGGTGCCGTTTTCATGCTGAATGCGCTCGAAATCTTTGATTTGACGATAACGTTTTTTCCAAAATTTGTCGTCAATATCGTCAAGGCTCTTGATACCGTAAATATTTTGCATCAAAATGAGCCGGGGATGTATGCGTGCAATCAATACGTCTTCGTAATGCGTCCGGTTATGCACGGTAAACATGCCGCGTTCGGGCATCTTGATGTAGTGTCGCCAAATAAAGTCGTGGGCGTGTTCTTCGGCCGTAGGTTTTTTAAAGTCGTAAACGAAAATCCCGCTGGGGTTTATGTCTTTGAAAACTTCGCGAATCAAGCTGTCTTTTCCGGCCGTATCCATTCCTTGAATACCGATATAAACCGCAGGCGTGCCGGCGGCGTAAATTTTGGTTTGCAGTTTGGCTATTTTTCTGCGAACTTTTCGTAATTCGTCTTCGATGGTGTCTTTATCGGCGTCGAGGTCGATACGGGTGGGAAGTTTTTCGATTTTTACCTTCTGCTTGGGTTTGATTATAAAATCGCGGGGGTTGATTTTTTTCATAATGCCATCCGTTAAGTTGAACGAACAAATTTATTATTTATGCGGATATAAACAAAATTTTCAAAAAGGAGTGCAATTTGACAGGAATAGCTACACAAAAGGTGTTTTAACCACCCGTGCCGGCACGTCTTTTTTTCTGATACGGATAAAAATTTCCGCTCCTTCTTGCGCCTTTTCGGGGGGCAAATAAGCCATTCCGATGGGTTTGTTCAACACGGGCGACATGGTACCGGAAGTTACCTTTCCGATTACGTGCCCGTTGTTATCTGTTACCTCGTAGCCGTGCCGGGCGATACCTTTGGCTTGCAAAACAAATCCCGAGAGCTTTTTTTTTACGCCTTCTTCTTTTTGTTTTTTTAAGATTTCCGCCCCTAAAAAGTCCGTGTTCAGTTTGGTAATCCAATGCAAACCGGCTTCCAAGGGCGTGGTGGTTTCGTCGATATCGTTTCCGTAAAGACAATAACCTTTTTCCAACCGCAAGGTATCGCGCGCACCTAGCCCGCAAGGCTTAAGTGCATCGTCCCCGGCTTTGAAAAGCGCTTTCCATATATCGACGGCTTTGTCCGCCGGCACATAGATTTCATATCCTTTTTCGCCGGTGTATCCCGTGGTGGACAGTAACACGTCATTCACTCCGGCCATTGACAATGTTTTGTGCGTATAAAAGGGCATACCGGCCACCGGCTCGTCCGTAAGTTTTTGAACGATACCGGGTGAACGCGGCCCTTGAACGGCCAGAATAGCCGTTTGGTCCGAAATGTCTTTCAAGTTAACATCAAATGCACTTGCGTATTTTTTCAAATGAGCAAAATCTTTTTCGATATTGGAAGCGTTGACCACGAGCATATACCGGTTACCGGCAAGTCGATAAACCAACAAGTCATCGACAATCCCGCCCTTTTCATTGGTCATAACGGCGTATTGCACTTTGCCCGGGTAGAGTTTTTGCACGTCGTTGGAAGTCATCTTTTGCAAGAAAGCTTCGGCGTCTTTTCCTTCCACGATGAAATTGCCCATGTGCGATACGTCGAACACACCGGCTTTCCGGCGCACATGCAAGTGTTCGGCTTGAATTCCTTCATACTGCAGCGGCATTTCAAATCCGGCGAAATCGATAAGTTTGGCGCCTAAATCTTTATGAGTTGCATACAAGGGTGTGTGTTTCATTGTGCCAAGTTTAACAAATCATCGACGGTTACTTTCTTTTGCGTGCCGTCCTTCATATTTTTCAGGGTAAACACATTTTCTTTCATTTCATCGGTTCCGGCCATTACCACGTAGGGAATGTTTCGCCTGTCGGCATATTGGAATTGTTTTTTCAATTTAACCGGATCGGGGTACAACTCGGCCGGGATGTTTGCTTTGCGTAGTTTTTTTAAAGTTTCCCAAGCATAGGCGGCTTCCCGGTCACCGAAATTGACAAGCATCACAAGCGGTTGAAATCCCCGTACTTGTTCAAATAATCCCGATTCGTTCATTACCAAATAAATCCTGTCCAATCCGAAGGAAATTCCGATACCGCTCGTATTTTTCAGGCCGAAAATACCGGTGAGGTCGTCGTACCGGCCGCCGCCTCCGATGGAACCGGCGTAAACGTTTTCGGCTTGCACTTCGTAAATTGTTCCGGTATAGTAATCCAGCCCGCGTGCTAATGTCAGGTCGGGAACGAGTTTGTTGTTCGTTTTTCCGGTGCGCGAAATAACCGTTTGTAATTCCTTTATGCCTTCCGTGCCTTCGGGACTGTTGTGCAACAAGCCGTTTAATTTTTCAAAAAGATTTTCCGGCGAAACACTCAAAATTTCTTTCAGCTTCCGAACCGAAGCGGCATCTATGCCGGCTTTTTCCCATTCGGCCGTCACTTTGTCCCAACCGATTTTGTCCAGTTTGTCCAAGGTCGTCATAAAAGCTTGTTTTACCCGGTCGAGGTTAAATTCGGCGATGATGCCGTTGAGGATTTTCCGGTTGTTGATGCGAATTTGAACGGGAATTTTCAAAGCCGAAAACACATCGTCGTACAAGTGAATGAATTCCACATCCTGCCAAAGGGATTTGCTTCCCAACACGTCGGCATCGCATTGATAAAATTCGCGAAACCGTCCTTTTTGCGGCCTGTCGGCACGCCAAACCGGTTGGATTTGGTATCGTTTAAAAGGAAAAACCATCTCGTTTCGATGCATCACCACATAACGCGCCAAAGGAACGGTCAAATCATAACGCAATGCTTTTTCGGTGATATAAGGCGTCAGCTTTTTAGCGTTTTTAGACTTGTAAACATCGTCGGGTATTTTTTTGAGAAAATCCCCCGAGTTCAAAATTTTGAAAATCAATTTATCCCCCTCGTCGCCGTATTTTCCGGTAAGTGTTTCGATTTTTTCAAAAGCCGGTGTTTCGATAGGTTGAAAGCCGTAGGTTTCGAATTTTTTTCGTATGATATCAACGATATATTGACGTTTGGCCAAAACTTCGGGCGTAAAATCACGCGTACCTTTGGGCAATGCCGCTTTAATCATCGGTGGAGTTTTGACAAAGTTACGATGAATTTTTCATTTGTACTGTCATGATTTATGCTCCGGCGGGGCAAACGCACTTTTTATATTTTTCTCCAGTCTGTTCGTAAGAAAAACATTCCGAATGGTTTAAAAATCAAGGGGCACCCGTAGGCATGCGTTTCTTATTTTCCGGTTCGTTTTTTATAGAAAAAAGGACATAAAATCCGAAGGATTTTAACGGAGGCGGTACAAAATACAGCAAACTCGATTCCGCCCGGATGTTACGGCAGGCCGGTTTTACCCATCAAAATAATATTGCGTAAATTTACCGGTAAATCACACCCGGTATGAAAAAAGTTTTGATGTTAAGCTTAAGCATTTTATTTTTAGCGTCTTGCACCAAAGACGATTCGATGACGTTTGAAAAGAACCGTGTGGGGAAGCTACACGGACGGATGACGGTTGAACAAGTCAGGCATGCGCTTCAAGACAAAAAACTGTCCGAACTAAAAAAAGTTTCGGGTATTGTGAATCAAAACCAAATGGAGGTGTCGGACGAAGAAGGAAAACAAGAACTCATTTTGATTTTTCAACCCGAAAATGACACGCTGAAACTTTATGCCGTCGAGATTATCTCGCCCGAATTTAAGTCCACGCTCGGTGTAAGCAAAACGGATACCTTCGAAAAATGGAAACAACATCATAAAATCCGTAAAGCCGAACGAACGCTTCGGCATTTTGTGGTTTTTGTGGACGATTTGAACGCCACTTTGGAATTTACCGACGAGGATTTGGTTTCGCAGGCCCAAAACCGCACCCTGATCAATCCCGACCCGGATTGGGTCAAGAAAGACGCCCGGACCAAGCGATTAATTCTCTTTTTCAGCCGATGAAAGGATTTTTGGATAAACTGGCCGAAACCTTACTCGAAGAGGACGCCTTATACCGGAAAACCGTAATTTTCCCCAACCGGCGTCCCGCCTTGTTTTTGGAAAAAAAACTATCCGAACTGTCCGGCAAACCCGTTATTGCGCCCCGAATCTTTTCCATAACGGATTTTTTGGCATACATCACCGGAAAGCGCGTCGCCGAACAATACGAATTGCTTTTGATGCTGTTTGAAACCTATGGTGAAGTTACCCGGAAAGCCGGCTTACCCGCCCAATCGTTCGATCGCTTTATAGGATGGGGACACGTTTTGCTCAACGACTTTGACGAGATCGACAAGTTTCTCGTCAGTCCGGATGACATTCTCGACACTTTAATGCAAATAAAAGAAATCGACCGGTGGGATCTCCAAGCCGGTGAATCCGCTGAAATGAACGATTATTTACAATTTTTCGAACGGCTTCCCGAAATATACAAAAATTTTCGCCGGAAATTGGAAAGTCAAAACTCGGCTTACGACGGAATGCTCTACCGGGAAGCTTGGGAACAATATTCCGGTTGGGAAAACCGGTGGGCGCGTGAAAGCATAATCCTGGCCGGATTTAACGCCTTGACCCGGGCCGAAGAGCAAATCTTTCGCCGGCTGATTTCGGACCGGAAAGCCAAAATTTTTTGGGATGCCGACCGGTTTTATTTAAACGACCCCTTTGAGGCAGGAAAGTTTTTAAGAAAATATCAAAAGGATCAAGTTTTTGGAAAAGACTTTAAATGGATATTCGACACCTATCATCCGCCCAAGACATTTTACACGGTTCACGCCACCGACAGCGCATCGCAAATCCAATTTGCCGTCAAACAACTCAAGGCATTTGAAATAAACACCAGGGAAAACAAAGACGCATTCCGTCTCAATACTTTGATTGTGCTCAACGACCCTTCCATGCTCACCGAACTCCTGCATACCCTTCCCGAAGACCTTGATAAAGTTAACTTAAGCTTCTCCTTGCCGGCCTACCAAATGCAAACCGTGCGCCTAACGGAGCTTTATATCCGTTTTTATGCCGAAGCCGAACGTTCGGGCAACGTGAATTTGAAAGATTTTCTCTACCTGATCAAGCATCCTTTTTTCAAGATTCCCGGCTTTGACACATTGCAATCAATCGAAGAAGAAATTTTACAACAACGCAACCGGTTTATCGACCGGGAAGATTTCCACGCTTTAATGCGCGACAAGGGATTGGAAAGGTTTTTCCCCGAAATCAAACATCCCGCACAACTGCTCGAACAACTCGACCGGATTCTCGACATAACGGGCGAAAACATCGAACGTAACCATCCCGAACGCATCGCATGGATGGAAATCGCCAAACTTGTGAAACGCCTCCACGACATGCAAAACCGGTTCGGCGTGTTTAACAACCTCCTTGCCACCTTAAAGTTTTACAAGCGCATGGTTAAAGAAATGTTTTTGCGCTTTTCGGGACATCCGCTCAAAGGATATCAAATCATGGGCCTGCTGGAAACCCGCTTGCTGGATTTCGACCGTATATTGATGTTGGGAATGAACGAAGGTATCATCCCCAAAGGGAAAGCCCTTAACAGTTTTATACCTTACGATGTACGCCGGCATTTCGGTTTGCCCGTGTATGACGATAAAAACGCCGTTACGGCCTATCACTTCTACCGGCTGTTAGCTAAAGCCCGGCAAGTTTGGTTGCTTTACGACGCTTCCGCCAAAGGAATCACATCGGGAGAACCCTCGCGCTATATATTACAACTCAAAGAAATGTTGCCCCAACGCCGTATCGAAATTAAAGACATTTACCTGTCGGGGGATGCCCGGACCTTACCCCTTCCGCAGCACATTAAAAAAGACGGTGAATTCGCAGATCGATTAAAAAAATATTTGGAAGAAAAAGGAGTTTCGGCTTCGATGCTCATCAGCTATAAACATTATCCCGCCGACTTTTACCGGCGTTATGTGCTGGGCTGGGAAGAAAAACCCTTGCTGGAAGACTTCGTGGCCGCCAACCGGATGGGAAATGTCATTCACAACACGATGGAAAAGCTCTACACCCCTTACGTCAACCGGATACTAACCCCCGAAATTATCCGAAAACTCATACGTTTGTCGGACGAAACCACCGAAAGATTTTTTTTCGACGAATTTCAACAACCGGACCGAGGAACAAAGAAAAAACTCAAAGGAAAAAATATCCTGGCCTTGGCCGGCGCCAAGGAAATGGTCAAAAAATTCCTTCGAATCGACCTGCAAGCCGTCCGATCCGGCAACGAAATAATCGTTTTGGACACGGAAAAAAAACTGGCTCCCGAGCTGAACATATCCGGTATAGGCAAAGTGAAATGCAAAGGATTCATCGACCGCACGGATGTATTTAACGGACAACTCCGCATTGTGGATTATAAAACGGGAAGAGCCGATGCATCTTATAAAAAAATACAACCCGGTTCGGATTTTTTCGAGAAAGTAATCCTCCAAAAAAAATATTGGTTTCAGCTTTATTTTTACTTGTGGTTATTATGGAAAACCGGCGAAATCAAAGGTAAGGACAATCCCGCCCCCGTAATTTACACCGTCCGCAGTACCAAGCCGCTTCTGCATCCCCCTTGGGCCGATACGGAAGCGTTTTTGCAAGCTTTTGAAAGCTACCTTTTCGATTTGCTTCGCGAAATGTTGGATATTCAACGGCATTTCTCGCTCGAACCTCCGAAAGTTTAACCCGGAAAAAGATTACCTTTGTGTAAATTTCCGCCGTCATGCAATTAGGAATCGACATCGGCAATACCCGAACCAAATATTTTCTGTATGATAACGGAAAACTTATTGAAAAAATTTTCACCTTCGAATCCATACCTTGGGAAAAAATCCGGAAAGCGGCCGTAGTCCGTACCGGCACACCCGGCAAGGCTCTGGAAAACCGGTTGAAAAATGCCACGTTTCCGGTGCTTTACGTTAACCAAAACATCCGTTTGCCCTTTCACATCGATTACCGGTCCGATACCCTTGGTGCGGACCGCATAGCTTTAACGGCCGGTGCCAAAGAAATTTTCGGAAACAATGTGCTGGTTATCGACGCAGGCACGTGCATCACCTACGACTACCTGGACCCTCTAGGCACATACAAAGGCGGAAGCATATCGCCGGGTATTCGAATGCGCTATAAGGCCTTGCATCATTTCACGAAAGGCTTACCCCTTTTGACATTCGATAACCTCGTGCCGCCGCTTACGGGAAATTCCACCGAACAATCCGTTCACTCGGGCGTTATTCACGGCATATTAAAAGAAATCGAAGGGATTATTACGGCCTATCGTGCGCAATATCCCGGAGTAAAAGTCGTTTTATCGGGAGGAGATGCGGATTTTTTGTCCGAATCACTAAAAATTAAGATATTTGCTATTCAAAAATTTTTACTGGCACAGGGACTTAAAAGTATTTTGTCGCTCAACACATAAGAAGTTATGATTAAACGAATCGCATATACCGCCGTATTTTTCACTTTAA
>JAMONI010000193.1 GCA_027065935.1 Flavobacteriales bacterium
ATATACCATTTTTCGTTTTTTTCCGGTGTGAGGTGCAGAATAATTTTTCCCGTGACATCCGTGATAAAGAAGGATTGATTTCCGGTTTGCGGAACATACAAAAAATCGTAGGCCGGGTTGGGATAGATGTGTATTTTTTCTAAAGCGGATTTTTTTATTCCTACCAAATGATGCGTGGTTTCGAAAGTAGCCGTTACGGGCAAGTGGTCGCTCATTTCGTAGAGATTATCGCGCAGGCTTTGTGAAAAGTTTCCCGAACACCAAGGATCGTTGACGTTGTCGTTGAAGCAATTGCCGTTGTTTCCGTAGGCGGCATAAGATCCGGGTTTGTAATGAAAAGCTTCGGAGGAATTCATTACGTTTTCGGACACCAATATAAAATCGAACCGGTCGTCCAATCCGCCCCCCACAAAGTTTCCGCCTTTGTTGGTATTGGTTGCTTGGGTATGAAGCCAAGCAAATGAACTGTTGTTATGCCAGTATCCGGGTGCATTTACGGGGTCTTTTAACACGACGGCGTTGTTCGGGTCGGTAAGTTCTTGATAGGCGGGTTCGCCCGAATAATAGAGATTCAGGTCGCCGGTAACCAACACGTAATGTCCGGCGGGTATGTTTTGTAAATCCTGCATAAGCACTTGCACCATTTGGAGGCGTTTGTCTTCGTTGGTTTGGCCTTGCGAAGCTTTAAGGTGCATCACGTAAACGTCGATAAAAAGGGTATCGCCCGTAGCGAGTTCGGCGGTTTTGAGGTAAAGCGTATATTTGTTGATGTCACGGATGTTGGTGGTTAAATAGGATTGCGCGTAGAGTTCGAGTTTGTCGGAATTGTAGTATAAAAATTGTTGGAGCGTGGAATTCGGGGTGGAATGATTGGGCTCGAAAACGGCCGACCGGTAGGCGGTATTGACGGGTTGCAACACGTGATTGAGGATATCAACGGCTGCGGCGGAAGTTTCCAATTCGCATACCGTAAAGATGTCGGGACGGTACGCATTGATAATTGCACTTAAATAGGCCTCGCGTGCATAATTCGTTCCCGACGGATACATCATCAAATTATAACTCATTAGCCGAATACTGTCGTTTTGGGCAATCCCTGTGGCATAAACGAACAGTATTAATACTAACAGCCGGATTTTAGAAATTGGGACGTAATTTGTATTTTTCATAAAACGTGTTAATGATATTGACCACTTCGTCCACATCATCGGTTACGTAAATGATATCCAAATCTTCGGGACTGATGTACCGGTGTTTTTCGAGTAATTCGGATTTGATCCAATCCAAAAGCCCCTTCCAAAATCCGGAGTCGAATAAAATAACGGGGAATTTATCGATTTTCCGGGTTTGGATAAGAGTTAGAGCTTCAAAGAGTTCGTCGAGCGTACCGAATCCGCCCGGCATGACTACAAAGGCCTGAGCGTATTTGACAAACATCACTTTGCGGACGAAGAAATAACGAAAATCAATCAGTTTGTCGGGATCGATGTACGGATTGGCCGATTGTTCGAACGGTAAGTCGATGTTCAGTCCTATGCTGTCGGCACCCACTTCCTTGGCACCTTTATTGGCCGCTTCCATGATGCCCGGCCCTCCGCCTGTAATAATTCCGTATCCTTCTTCGGCAAGACGTTTGGCTATTCGGACGGCCAACCGGTAATGCTCGGAATCGGGTTTGGAACGTGCCGAACCGAAAATGGTAACGGCAGGTCCTAATTTGGACATGGTTTCGAATCCTTCGACAAATTCACTCATTATACGAAAAATCTGCCAGGTATCGTTGGTTTTGATTTCGTTCCAGTTTTTTTTGATTTTAGTTTTATCCACCATAACTATTCGTTTTTTTTAATCGATGGCCGGGCAAGATAAGAAAACTATCCGAATAAAAAAATTCTTTCCGGGTACTGTTTGATATCGGTTTTGTTGACGACATAATCAATTTTTCACACGGAACATTTTTATCGAGTAAACTATTCGAGTGCGGACTAAAGATTTAACGAGAGAATGAATAACAAAAACAGTGAACGCGGAAATTAACTTCCACAAAATCAAACGTATATGTAATCCGGTTAATGCGTTTCAAAGTGTAGGCTTCCTTGGTCACCGCCTCTGTTAGACGAACCGGTAAATTGATGCATCATGACATATTTTGAAATTTGCAAAAAAATTCATAACTTGCTCTTGTGTAAAGTGAAGAAACTTTTTTCATGTTATTGTTTTTTAGTTAATTATTTAAAAATTTAATCGACTTCACTTTACACACTTTTTCGGGATGGTATCTCAAATTTTCTATTTTATTTACTAAAACATACCCGTTATATGGACAATTGGAAACGACCTGCTTTAAATCAATTAAATAAATCCTTATATTGAAAAACAATTGTTGTTTTTAAATTA
>JAMONI010000194.1 GCA_027065935.1 Flavobacteriales bacterium
TCGGACAAACCATAGCCGTACACAACGGACGACAATTTATACCGGTTTACATAACCGAAAACATGGTAGGACACAAATTGGGAGAGTTTGCCCCCACAAGAACGTTCCGCGGACACGCGGGCGCCAAAAACAAAGGTAAAAAACGATAAAGATGGGAAGAAGAAAACACGAGATGGCACAACGCCTCAAAGAAGAAAAACGCAAGCGCGTTATAGCCAAATTGCGATATCACAGAACATCGGCACGCAAAGCACGATTGGTTGCCGATTTGATCAGAGGCAAAGAAGTGGGACAGGCTTTGAACATTTTAAAATTCGTCAGAAAAGGCAGCGCGCCATATATCGAGAAATTATTAATCAGTGCCATAAATAATTGGGAACAAAAAAATCCGGACAGAGATATTGAAGACGTTACCCTTTACATAAAGGAAATTCGAGTGGATGAAGCCGGAATGTTGAAAAGAATTCAACCCGCACCGCAAGGAAGGGCGCACAGAATCAGAAAGCGAATGAGTCATATTACCATAGAATTGGCCGAAAAACAAACCGAAGAATAAAATAACACTTATATGGGACAAAAAACGAATCCGATAGGTAACAGATTGGGCATCATCAAAGGATGGGACTCCATGTGGTTTGAGCCGAAAGGTTATGCCGAAAACATTAAAGAAGATTATTTTATTCGAAAATATATCAACGAACGTATCGAAAAAACAACGAGAAATAAAATCATTTCTCACATTTATATTGACCGGACGCCCAAAGAAATCGTAATAACCATCACCACCGCCCGTCCCGGTATCATCATCGGAAAAGGCGGAGCGGAAGTGGACAAGTTGAAGGAAGAGTTGAAAAAGCTAACGGGCAAAAACGTTCAAATCAACATTCAGGAAATCCGTCGTCCGGAGTTGGATGCTACTTTGGTAGCCCAAAACATAGCACGCCAAATCGAAAACAGAATCTCCTACCGTAGAGCCATCAAGCAAGCCATTGCCTCCACCATGCGTATGAAAGCCGAAGGCATTAAAGTGCAAATCGCCGGCCGTTTGAACGGCGCCGAGATGGCCCGTACGGAAACCTATATGGACGGACGCGTGCCTTTATCCACCTTCCGTGCCGATATCGACTATGCTTTGGAAGAAGCTCATACCACCTACGGACGTATCGGTATCAAGGTGTGGATTATGAAAGGGGAAGTTTACGGCAAACGTGAGCTCAATCCCTTGACCGGTATGAGCCAAAAAGACAAAAAACGTAGAAGAAACCGTAGAAGATAAAATAATCGAATATGTTACAACCAAAGAAATATAAATACCGCAAGCAACAAAAAGGACGCGTAAAAGGCAATGCCCAAAGAGGTCATCGCCTGGCATTCGGGATGTACGGCATCAAAACCTTGGATGCCGGACGGATAACCGCCCGGCAAATAGAAGCCGCCCGTGTTGCCGCCACGCGTTATATGAAACGTGAAGGACAGTTGTGGATAAAAATTTTCCCGGATAAACCCATCACCCAAAAACCCTTGGAAGTGCGTATGGGTAAAGGTAAAGGTAACGTGGAATACTGGGCTGCGGTGGTTCGTCCCGGAAAAGTGTTGTTTGAAGTGGACGGCGTTCCCGAAGAAGTGGCACGCGAAGCCCTTCGCTTGGCGGCCCAAAAATTGCCCGTCAGGTGCAAATTCGTAACGGCTCCCGAATTAGGAAAAAAATAATGCGCTATGAAAATGCAAGAAATCAAGGCATTAAGCGATGCCGATTTATTGGAAAAAATCAAGTTGACCAAGTCAACCTATAATAAACTGAAAATAATGCATAAAGTTTCTCCGTTGGAAAATCCGATGCAGCTTCGGCAAATGCGTAAAACCATCGCACGTTTGCTCACGGAGAAAAATGCAAGAGGATTAAAATAATTAAGAAGCTATGGAAGCGAAAAGAAATTTAAGAAAAGAAAGGGTGGGAATCGTAGTTTCCGACAAGATGGACAAGTCGGTGGTGGTAGCCGAAGTAAAACGAATTAAACACCCGAAATACCATAAATTCGTATTGCGCACCAAAAAATACATGGCGCACGACGAAAAAAACGATGCGCGCGTGGGCGACAAGGTACGTATCATGGAAACTCGCCCGTTGAGCAAAAAGAAAAGATGGAGAATCGTTGAAATAATAGAAAGAGCCAAGTAAGATGATACAACAAGAATCAAGAGTAAAAGTAGCGGACAATACCGGTGCCAAGGAAGCTTTGGTGATCCGTGTGTTAGGCGGAACGCGAAAGCGTTATGCAAGCATTGGAGACAAAGTGGTGGTAACCGTGAAGCAAGCCACTCCCAACGGCAATATCAAAAAAGGCCAGATTTCCACCGGCGTTGTGATCCGCACCAAGAAAGAAGTCAGACGTCCCGACGGATCTTACATCCGTTTTGACGATAACGCCATCGTGCTATTGAACGCACAAGGCGAAATGCGAGGAACCCGCGTTTTCGGACCGGTAGCCCGTGAATTACGTGACAAACAGTTTACGAAAATCATTTCTCTTGCTTCTGAAGTTTTATAATCGAGAACTATGAAAAAATTCAAAATCAAAAAAGGCGATTTGGTGATGGTGATGTCCGGTAAGGACCGTGGAAGTAAAGGACACGTATTGCAAGTAATCAGGTCCAAAGACCGGGTGGTAGTGGAAGGAGTTAACATAATCAAAAAACGCGTGAAACCTACTGCCGAAAATCCATCGGGAGGAATTATAGAAAAAGAAGCCCCCATTCATATTTCAAACGTTATGTTGGTGGATCCGAAAACCGGTGAACCTACACGAGTAGGGTATAAGATCGTAGATGGTAAAAAAGTTCGTTATTCCAAGAAATCAGGAGAAGAGGTATAAGCTATGAATTACATACCGAGACTTAAAAAAGAATATACCGAAAAAGTTATCCCGGCTCTGATGGAAGAGTTCGGTTACAAGAACAAATTACAAGTGCCCAAGCTTGAAAAAATCGTAGTGAGTAGAGGGGTGGGACAGGCCACACAAGACAAAAAGCTGGTGGATTATGCCGTGGAAGAATTAACCGTTATTACAGGACAAAAAGCCGTTCCCACCGTGGCCAAAAAAGACGTAGCCTCGTTCAAATTGCGAAGAGGAATGCCCATAGGGGCCAAAGTCACCTTGCGCGGCGACCGGATGTATGAATTTTTTGACCGTTTGATTACGGTCGCCTTACCCAGAGTCCGTGATTTCCAAGGTGTGAAGCGCGATGCGTTTGACGGTAGAGGAAACTACAACATGGGGATTACGGAACAAATCATTTTCCCGGAAATCGATTTCGATAAAATCAATAAAATTGCCGGGATGGATATCACATTCGTAACTTCGGCCAAGACCGATAAAGAAGCTTATGCATTGTTGGAAAAATTAGGTTTACCCTTTAAAAAGAAAAAATAAGGATATGGCAAAAGAATCCATGAAAGCCCGTGAACGCAAAAGGGCGAAATTAATAGCAAAATACGCGGAAAAACGCCGTCAGCTCAAAGAAGCGGGTGATTGGGAAGGCTTACAAAAACTTCCTAAAAACTCCGTACCGATTCGATACCATAATCGTTGTAGCATAACGGGACGTCCGAGAGGTTACATGAGATTTTTCGGCATTTCCCGTGTTACGTTCCGTGAAATGGCCAATAAAGGTTTGATACCCGGTGTTAAAAAGGCAAGTTGGTAAAAAAGAAAAATTATGCATACAGATCCGATAGCAGATTACCTGACAAGAATACGTAACGCTCAAATGGCCGGACACAGAGTCGTTGAGATTCCGGCTTCCAAGATGAAAGAAGCCATAACCCGTATTTTGAAAGATCAAGGGTTTATCCTGAACTACAAACTCATAAAAGACAAAAAAGGACATCCCGTCATCAAGATTGCTTTGAAATACGACAAAGAAACCGGCGAGCCCGTCATCAAAGGTCTCAAAAGGATAAGTAAGCCGGGCTTGAGAAAATATGCCGATACAAAAAATTTACCCAAGGTAATTAACGGATTGGGTATTGCCATTATTTCCACGTCCAAAGGCGTGATGACCGATAAAGAAGCACGGAAAGAAAATGTGGGAGGCGAAGTTATAGCTTACGTTTATTAAAACCGAAAACTATGTCAAGAATAGGATTTAAGCCGATAGAAATACCGTCCAATGTGACCGTAGAACTCAAAGATAACATCTTAAGCGTCAAAGGTCCGTTGGGCGAGTTGACACAAGAAATTAAAGATGTCGAATTGGACATCCAAGATAAGGTTATCCACGTAAAACGTCTATCCGAATCCAAACACCATAAATCCATGCACGGCTTGTTCCGCTCGTTGATTTATAACATGGTGAAAGGCGTATCGGAAGGATGGACCAAAGAGTTGGAATTGGTCGGCGTAGGATATCAAGCCAAAAACCAAGGTCAGATTCTCGAATTGGCTTTGGGTTTTTCCCATAATATTTTGTTCGAGTTGCCCAAAGAAGTCAAAGTGGAAACCGTATCGGAAAAAGGAAAAAATCCGATTATCAAACTCACCTCGCATGATAAACAATTAATCGGACAAATTGCCGCCAAAATACGTTCGTTACGCAAACCCGAACCTTACAAAGGTAAAGGCGTACGCTATGTAGGTGAAGAAATCAGGAGAAAAGCAGGTAAAACAGCATAAAACAATCTAACAGGTATGGGATTAACAAAATTAGAAAAAGCACAACGCATCCGGCGTCGCGTCAGAAAGAAAATAAGAGGCACGGCCGAGCGACCTCGCATGTCGGTATTTCGCAGTAACAAAGACATTTACGTGCAATTGATAGACGACGATAAAGGCATAACCTTGGCCGCCGCATCATCGCGCGATAAGGATTTGGCCGGAAAAGAAGGGACGAAAACCGAAAAAGCCTTTATGGTGGGCGAAAAGATAGCTAAGGTGGCCTTGGAAAAAGGCATAGATAAAGTAGTGTTTGACAGAGGAACGCATATATATCACGGACGCATAAAAGCATTGGCCGAAGGCGCCAGAAAAGGAGGTTTAAAATTCTAAGAATATGTTGGAAAAATATAAACACGTCAGAAAAATAAATCCCGCCGGTCTTGAATTGCAAGACCGTTTGGTGTCGGTTCGCCGCGTGACCAAAGTAACCAAAGGAGGGAGAACCTTCAGCTTTTCCGCCTTGGTGGTAGTAGGCGACGGAAACGGTATCGTAGGATTCGGAGTGGGCAAATCCAAAGAAGTCCCCGATGCCATTCAAAAGGCATTGGAAAATGCCAAGAAAAACCTTGTTAAAGTTCCCGTTTTGAAAGGAACCGTTCCGCACGAACAATACGGTAAATTCGGAGGTGCGCGCGTATTCATTAAACCCGCATCGGAAGGTACGGGAGTTATTGCCGGTGGCCCTATTCGTGCGGTATTGGAATCGGCAGGCGTGCATAACGTTTTGACCAAATCATTGGGCTCATCCAACCCGCACAACGTAGTAAAAGCCACAATGGATGCCCTGCTGAAAATGCGCGACCCTTACACGATAGCCAAACAACGCGGTATAAGTTTGAACAAATTATTTAACGGATAAACCCATTTGAAGATGAAAAAGGTTAAGGTAACCAAAATAAAAAGCACGATCAATCGTCCGAAAGATCAAAAGCGCACCATGGAAGCATTGGGACTGAGAAAAATCGGACAATCGAGAGCGCATACGTTGACGCCTCAAATAGAAGGAATGATAAGAAAAGTGAAACATTTAATCAAAGTAGAAGAAATTTAAACCGGAAGGCTATGAAACTATCGAACTTAAAACCTGCAGCGGGTTCCGTGAAGAAAAATACAAGGTTGGGCAGGGGCGAAGGCTCCAAAAAAGGCGGTACGTCAGGGCGCGGTCATAAAGGCGCCAAGTCACGTTCGGGATATTCCCGCACACCGGGATTCGAAGGCGGTCAAATGCCTTTGTACCGGCGTGTGCCTAAATTCGGTTTTACCAACGTTAACCGCGTGGAATACACACCTTTGAATTTGTCCACGCTTCAGGAATGGATAGATAAAGGAAAAATAAAAGATTATGTGGATGTGGACATGCTGTATGAAATGAAATTTATTTCCAAATTCGAACGCGTAAAATTATTAGCCAAAGGCGAACTGACCTCACCCGTAACCGTTAAAGTGCATAAAGCCTCCAAAAAAGCCTTGGAAGCGGTAGAAAAAGCCGGAGGAAAGGTAGAATTAATCTAAAAGCAGTGAGATGAAGAAATTTCTCGACACCGTAAAGGCCATTTGGCAGATAAAGGATTTAAGGCAGAAGGTATTGTTTACCTTGGGGTTGATTTTAGTATATCGATTCGGGGCGCAGGTGACTTTGCCCGGAATCGACCCTACGCAATTGGAAAATTTGATGAACCAAACCACCGGTAATCCTTTATTGGATTTGTTAAACCAATTTACCGGAGGAGCATTTGCCCAAGCATCCGTTTTCGCCCTCGGGGTAATGCCTTACATATCCGCTTCCATTATAGTGCAATTGATGGGCGTAGCCGTTCCTTACATTCAAAAATTACAAAAGTCGGGAGAGAGCGGAAGAAAGAAAATAACCCAACTAACCCGTTATTTGACCTTAGCCGTAACCTTGATTCAAGGTCCGGGTTATCTGTATAACTTGCATACCATTTTACCTCGCGAAGCCTTTTTGCTTCCCGACAGCCTGTTTGTTCCCGCTTCGGTGGTCATATTGTCCACCGGGACCATCTTTGCCATGTGGTTAGGTGAAAAAATTACGGACAAAGGAATCGGAAACGGTATCTCCATCCTTATTATGATCGGTATATTGGCCAGCTTGCCACAGTCATTGTTCCAAGAATTTACCGCACGAGTCACCAATCAACAAGGCGGATTGATGTTGTTCCTGTTTGAAGTGGTGGTTTGGTTGCTCGTCATCGCGGTAAGTATATATTTGGTGAAAGCATACCGTCCCGTTCCCGTTCAGTATGCCCGCCGGACGGTAGGGGGCGGATTTGAAAAGAACATTTTCGGTTCACGCCAATATATTCCTTTAAAACTCAATGCCGCAGGCGTTATGCCGATTATCTTTGCCCAAGCCATTATGTTTATTCCCTCACTGGCGGTATCCTTTTCCGATTCGGACTGGGCCAAAACCATTCAAAATATTTTCGGCAACATATTCGATCCTTGGTATAATGTAGTATTCTTCCTGATGGTGGTGTTGTTCACGTATTTTTACACGGCCATTACCGTTCAAACCAATCAAATTGCCGAGGATTTGAAACGTAGCGGCGGATTTATTCCCGGCATACGTCCCGGCACGCAAACCGCCGATTATTTGGACGACATCTTGTCCAAAATCACCTTGCCCGGTTCCATTTTCTTGGGAATTTTAGCCGTATTACCGATATTTGTGTATCACATTTTCGGCATGCAACAATCCTGGGCGATGTTCTACGGCGGAACGTCACTCCTGATTATTGTAGGTGTTGCAATCGACACGATTCAGCAAGTGGAAGCCTATTTGTTGAACCGTCATTATGACGAGTTATTAAAAACCGGAAGGAGAAGAAACGTGTAACTATGGCAAAGCAAAAAGCGATAAAAGTTGACGGAATTATCAAAGAAGCATTGTCCAATGCCATGTTCCGTGTGGAGTTGGAAAACGGACATATCGTTACGGCTCATATTTCGGGCAAAATGCGCATGCATTATATCAAACTATTGCCCGGCGATAAAGTAGCCGTCGAATTAAGTCCTTACGATTTGACACGCGGCAGAATAACCTACAGATATTAACTCTAAAGAATGCAATAAAATGAAAGTAAGAGCATCATTAAAGAAAAGAAGTCCGGAGGACAAGATCGTACGTCGAAAAGGACGTTTGTATGTGATTAACAAAAAAAATCCGAAACATAAACAAAGACAAGGATAATTATGGCACGTATAGCTGGAGTAGATTTACCTAAAAACAAAAGAGGCGAAATAGCATTGACCTACATTTACGGAGTAGGGAGAAGCCGTTCTAACGAAATTTTGTCCAAAGCCGGTGTGGATCCGGATAAAAAAGTAAAAGATTGGAACGAAAAAGACATTGCCTCCATTCGTAAGGTAATCGCCGATTATAAAATAGAGGGGGCGCTTCGCAGCGAAGTACAGATGAACATCAAGCGATTGATGGACATTGGAAGTTATCGAGGTATTCGTCACCGTTTGGGATTGCCATTGCGCGGCCAAAAGACCAAAAACAACTCACGTACGCGCAAAGGAAAGCGTAAAACCGTGGCTAACAAGAAAAAAGCAACTAAATAAGAAATAAGATTTCGATATGGCAAAGTCAAGAACCAAGAAAAGAAAAGTCAAAGTAGAACCCATTGGAGAAGCGCACATCCAAGCCACCTTCAACAATATTATTATCTCGCTTACCAACACCAAAGGCGAGGTAATCTCATGGTCGTCGGCAGGAAAAATGGGTTTTAAAGGCTCAAAGAAAAATACACCTTATGCGGCCCAAGTGGCTGCCGAAGACGCCGCCAAGGTGGCTTATGAAGCCGGATTACGAAGAGTGCGTGTTTTCGTTAAAGGACCGGGAAACGGCCGTGAAGCGGCCATCCGTACCATCCATAACAACGGAATAGAAGTAATCGAAATCATCGATGTTACACCCATACCTCACAACGGATGCAGACCCCCCAAAAGAAGGAGAGTTTAACGACTAAACAATAAATAAAGAAAGAGAAAAGACATGGCACGATATAGAGGACCCAAAACCAAAATAGCCCGGCGTTTCGGCGATCCCATTTTCGGACCCGACAAATATTTCGAAAGAAGAAAATATCCGCCGGGTCAGCACGGATTGATGCGCAAGCGAAGAAAAAAATCTCAGTACGCCATCCAGTTGGACGCCAAGATGAAAGCCAAATACATCTACGGCGTACTGGAGCGTCAATTTAAAAACACCTTCAAAAAAGCGGCACAAGCCGGAGGTAATACCGGTGAGGTATTGCTTCAATTACTGGAATCACGTTTGGACAACGTGGTCTATCGGCTGGGAATCGCTCCTACTCGCCGCGCAGCCCGTCAATTGGTGTCGCACAAGCATATAACCGTGAACGGCAAAGTGGTTAACATTCCTTCATTCACTTTGCGTCCGGGCGATGTGGTGGGCGTGCGAACCAAATCCAAAAGTTTGGAAGTCATTCAGGAATCGCTCCGAAACCGTTCCGATCAATACGACTGGTTGACATGGAACGACGAAAAAATGGAAGGCACATTCGTTTCCTTACCCACCCGGGAGCAGATTCCCGAAAATATCGAAGAACACTTGATTGTGGAATTGTATTCTAAATAATCTCATTAACCCAATTGCGATGACCGGATTAAAAATAAATTTTCAAATACCCAACGAAGTCACCGAACTCGAATCCAAAGATTTTCAAGCCAAGTTCGAGTTTAAACCTTTGGAACCCGGTTTCGGACTAACCATCGGCAACGCATTGCGACGCGTATTGCTATCCTCATTGGAAGGTTACGCCATCACATCCTTGCGCATTCAAGGCGTTGACCACGAATTTAGCACTATCGACGGTGTGGTGGAAGACGTAACTTCCATCGTACTCAACTTAAAACAAGTGCGTTTCAAAGCCGATGATCCCGGAATCGAAACTGAAAAGGTTCACGTAAGTTTCGAAGGCAAAGAGCAATATACCGCCGGAGATTTAAAGGATTTTGTAAAAAACTTCGAAATTCTCAATCCGGATTTGGTGTTAATCAATGCCGAAAAAAACGTAAAACTCGACTTTGTTTTTGAAATCAACAAAGGACGCGGCTATGTGACGGCCGAGGAGAGCAAAAAACCCGATATGCCCTTCGGCACCATTTTTATGGATGCCATATTTTCTCCTATCAAACACGTAAATTATCACATTGAAAATTACCGGGTAGGACAAAAAACCGATTACGAAAGGTTGATTTTGGAAGTAAAAACCGACGGGTCCATCACACCGAGAGAAGCATTGGCACGGTCGGCTAAAATTCTGATCCGGCATTTCGTCTTGTTCTCCGACGAAAAATTGATGATTTCAAACGAAGCAAAAGAAAACAAACGTCCGCCAGACGAACAACTTTCATCCATGAGCGCCCTGCTAAAAACCAAAATCGAAGATCTGGGCATAGGACAACGCTCGTTAAATTGCCTTAAAGCCGCCGATGTCAACACACTCGGTGATTTGGTGCAATACAATAAAAACGATTTGCTCAAACTCCGAAACTTCGGAAAAAAATCCTTGGAAGAATTAGAGAAAATCGTAGAACAAAAGGGACTGACCTTCGGAATGGACTTGTCAAAATATAAATTTGACTGAAAACGGGATTTTTAAGAAGAAAAAATTATGAGACACAATAAGAAATTCAATCACCTAGGAAGAAAATCCGCACACAGAAAAGCCATGCTCAGCAATATGGCCAACTCTTTAATCGAACACAAAAGAATACACACCACCCTGGCCAAAGCCAAAGCATTGCGGATGTTTCTCGAACCCCTAATCACGCGAAGCAAGGAAGATACCATGCACAACCGCAGGATGGTGTTTAGAAAACTGCAAAACAAGTATGCCGTAACCGAACTCTTCCGGAACATCTCTCAAAAAATCGGTGACAGACCGGGAGGTTATTTAAGAATTATCAAGTTGGGAAACCGGTTGGGAGACAATGCGGAAATGGCAATGATCGAGTTTGTGGATTACAATACCACTTATACGAAAGAAGAAAAAACCAAAAAGACAAGAAGACGTCGCCGGAAGAAAAAGTCGGGTGACCAAGCGCAAGCCCCTGCCGAAGCTCAAGCACAAGAAACCCAATCCGGAACCGCAGAAAATGCATCCGAATCCGGAGAAAATGCATCCGAAACCTCCGGCGAAAGTCAGGACAAAACCGAAGAATAATTCGGTATCGTTTATAAAATTTCGGAAAACTGCCTTTTTACAGGCAGTTTTTTTGTTTATGTGCTATATTGCGTTAAAATAAAAAAATTATGGGAGCAATAGAGTTTATTCACGCCAGGCAAATCTTCGATTCGAGAGGAAATCCGACCGTTGAGGTGGATGTCATTACCGATTTGGGCGGTTTCGGCAGAGCGGCCGTGCCGTCGGGCGCTTCCACCGGCGCATTGGAAGCTTTGGAATTGCGCGACCGATGTGACGAATATCACGGTAAGTCGGTTTTTAAAGCCATCGAAAATATTCACGAACATATTTTCCCCGAATTAAAAGGCTTGCAGGTGTTCGACCAAGCTTTAATCGATTCGGTTATGCTTTCTATTGACGGAACGGAAAATA
>JAMONI010000195.1 GCA_027065935.1 Flavobacteriales bacterium
GATGCGGAAATCAAACCGAACAAATCGATAACAAATCTAATGTCCGTCCCGAAGAAATTGCCGAAGCCAGAGTGGAAAAATTTTTGAATTTTCCCTTAAACCGGTTTGAAATTAAATCCGATACGGTGAGAAAAAACGAAACCCTTGCCAAGATTCTGACCGATAATCACCTTTCGTCCAAGGAAATTTACACAATCACCCAAAGTATCGACTCCGTTTTCAATCCGAAAAAAATAAAAAAAGGGAATGTCTATCATCTTGTTTTTCAAAAAAATACAAGCGACACTATCCGGCGTCCGGTAGCGTTCGTTTATCAGGAAAATCCCGCCGAGTTTACCGTGATTTACTTGGACAGGACAAAAGACAAGTTGTTTGAAAAAATTTCAAAACCCGTCATAACCAAAGAAAAACAATTCGGCTTATCCATTGAAAATTCTCTTTTTTACGATTTACAACTAAAAAAGATGAGTCCCGTTTTGGCATTGAAATTATCCGATATTTACGCCTGGACGGTGGATTTTTTTCATTTGCGTCCGGGGGATAAATTCAAAGCCATATATAACGACCGATACGTCGATACAACCTACTTGGGAGTCGGGGACATCAAAGCGGCCGTCTTTTACCATTACGGCGATACCATTTATGCTTTTCGTTATGAGTTTGATACGCTTAACCATCGCTACGATTATTTTGACGAAAAGGGAAGAACCTTAAGGAAACAATTTTTGAAATCACCCATAAAGTTCGGAAGAATCACCTCACGTTACAGCTTACGGCGTTATGTAAGGATTTACGGTCGGGTAAAACCTCATTACGGAACCGATTTTGCCGCACCCGTCGGCACGCCCGTTTTGGCTACGGCCGACGGAATCGTAGAAAAAGCAAGCTATACGCGCGGTAACGGAAATTATGTCAAAATAAGACATAACGATATCTATGCCACGCAATATTTACACTTGCGCAATTTTGCCAAAGGAATAAAACCGGGGGTGCGCGTCAAACAAGGACAAGTGATCGGTTACGTAGGAATGACGGGATATACCACCGGCCCGCACGTATGTTACAGATTTTGGAAAAACGGACGGCAAGTGGACCCGTTCAAGCAGAAGTTACCCGAAGCCAAGTCATTGGATACCAGTCTTTTGGATGATTATTTCAAGTTTATTGAACCCCTAAAACAACAACTCGACAGTTTACCGTAATAAATTCACCGGAAATGAAGGTTTACAAAAACTTTACACAAACACGGGCTTACGATTCATTGAAAGAAATCTACCGGAAACCTCTCCCCCACTTGAAAAATCTTTCCACCGAAAATGACTTTATACAAACCGGCCGTTACATTTTCGATTATTCAAAAACCCACTTTTCTTTAGCGCGGAAAGTTTGGCCCAGGTTACTCGACGAATTGGAGTTCGACGAACAAAGAAATGCTTTGTTTTCCGGCTCCAAACTCAACATCACCGAAAACCGTCCGGCCCTTCACACGGCCTTGCGATTACCTGAACATTCTTTGCAATTTCCCGATAACGATATAAAAGAATACGTATTGGAAACCCGTAACAGTATTTTGAAATTTACGGACGAATTTCGATCGGGACGGATTAAGGGAATTACGGGAAAGCCATTAAACACCGTAGTGAATATAGGAATCGGCGGTTCGCATTTGGGACCTCAACTTATTGTTCATGCACTGAAAAATAAGGAAACACCCCGGCATTTTTTTCTTTCCAACATCGATGACGAACATTGGGACGAAGTTATGCAACAAGTGGATTTGGAAACCACCTTGTTTGTTTTGGTTTCAAAATCCTTTTCCACCAAAGAAACCCTTAGCAACGCACAACATGTCAAGCAACTCATACAGGAAAAATTCGGCAAAAATGCCATCGGCAAACATTTTATAGCGGTTACTTCAAACCTTCGGAGTGCAATGGATTTCGGCATTCCCGTAAACCGCATATTCGAAATGCGGGATTGGATCGGAGGGCGTTATTCGTTATGGTCGGTGGCAGGAATAAGTATTCCACTGATTTTGGGAAAGGAAGCCTATCTATCTCTACTTTCGGGAGCTTCTCAAGCCGATATTCATTTTAAAGAAAAACCGGTGCTACAAAATATTCCCGTAATCATGGCGCTGTTGACCCTTATTTATAACAACTTGGCGGGATATAAAACCGAAGCGCATGTTCCCTACGCCGAATCGCTTCGTTATTTACCGTTTTATTTGCAACAACTTGCCATGGAAAGTAACGGCAAATCCGTTCAGCGTAACGGACATAAGGTCCATTATTCCACAGGCCACATCGTTTGGGGCGGAACGGGAACCAATGCACAACATTCATTTTTTCAACTCTTACATCAAGGCACCGAAAT
>JAMONI010000196.1 GCA_027065935.1 Flavobacteriales bacterium
CGGGACGGTCGGGCGATACGGGCAAACCGGTATTTGTCAACACGCGGGGCGTAAAAATCACCGGCCAACTCGGGCGTCAATTTGCTTTTTCAACCGCCGTTTATGAAAATCAGGCCCGCTTTCCCGCTTATTTGGACACCTTGTTCAGTCTGCGTCAAACCGGAAACGGATTTCCGGCCACGGTTCCGGAGTTCGGCATTGCCAAAATCGACCGTAACGGCATCTTGGATTATCCGTCCGCACGCGGACATATCGCTTACCGTCCGTCGGAATTCTTTTTGTTCAAGTTAGGCCACGACACCCATCATATCGGTGAAGGGGAACGTTCTTTGTTTTTAGGCGCATCCGTGCCACCCTATCCGTATTTTCAGATAGCAACAAGCTTTTGGAATCTCCGTTATGTCGTCATGTGGAGCATGTTGCAAGACATTCGTCCCGAAGTCACCCTTAACGGAGTGTATTATCGCAAATATATGGCCACGCATTATTTGGATTGGGCGGTTTCGGAGCGGTTTAATTTAGGCTTATTTGAAAATGTCATCTGGGATCCGGGCGACGGGCGCGGTTTCGACCCCAACTTTATCAATCCCGTAATATTTTTCAAAACCGCCGAATTTCAAAGCGGCACCAAAGGAGGAAATACCGTGTTAGGATTAAGTCTTTCTTATGAACCCGCCGAACAAGTATTATTATACGGGCAATTCCTTCTTGACGAAATGACGGTGTCCAAATTTTTCAATCAACCCGGATATTGGGGAAACAAATTCGGCACGCAATTGGGAATCAAAGCCTTGAAAAAAATAAACAAACACCATGTTTTTGCCCGTTTGGAGTGGAACCGTATTCGACCTTACACGTACACGCATCATCGAATTACGATAAACTACGGGCACGACAATTACGCTTTGGCACATCCTTGGGGCGCTAATCTGAACGAAGTTTTGTTTCGTCTAAAATGGCGCTACCGCCGGCTTTTTGCCGACGGAGGCATCACTTACGGATTGCAAGGCGTGGATTTTCCTTCGGAAACCAAAACTTACGGAGCCGATATTTATCGCGATTACGAAGAGCGGATTTCATCCGACAATGTCCGAATTTTACAAGGCAACCTTTTCAAGCGCACTTATGTAAACATTGAAGCGGGATATCGTCTTAACCCCGCATGGAACTGGGAAGTGTATTTTGCCGCCGGCCGCATCCGTCACCAAATCGATAGTCCCTTCGGATTTTATCAAAACAGGAACTTTACGTGGATACGTTTGGGTATGCGTGCCAACGTGCCTTTTTATAGCCGGGATTGGTAAGCTTAAAATTCCGCATTTTTCGGCGTGCGCGGATAAGGAATCACATCGCGAATATTGCTCATTCCGGTTACGAACTGTACCATACGTTCAAATCCCAAACCGAATCCGCTGTGGTAAGCCGTGCCGTAACGCCGCAAGTCCACATACCACCGGAGTTCTTCCGGGTCGATACCCATCGCATTCATTTTTTCAAGCAGTACATCCAAGCGTTCTTCACGTTGCGAACCGCCGATGATTTCTCCGATGCCCGGAAACAAAACATCCATGGCACGCACCGTTTTTTTGTCGGGATTTAGCCGCATATAAAAAGCTTTGATTCCGGCCGGATAATCGAAAATGATTACCGGACTTCGGAAGTGTTTTTCCACCAAATAGCGTTCGTGTTCACTTTGCAAATCCAATCCCCATTCCACCGGATATTGAAATTTTTTCTTCTTAAACGGCTTGGATTTTCGTAAAATTTCTATGGCTTCGGTATAACTTATGCGGACAAAACGGTTGTCCAAAACAAATTGTAATTTCTCTATCAAAGGCAATGCACTGCGTTTGTTTTGCGGCAATGATTTTTCTTCGTTGATTAAACGTTTTTCCAAAAACTCCAGGTCTTTCCGGTTGTGTTCCAACACGTCTTTGATAATGTATTTTACGAAATCTTCCGCCAGGTCCATATCGCCGTCCAGGTCGAGGAAGGCCACTTCGGGTTCCACCATCCAAAATTCGGCCAAGTGGCGCGTGGTGTTGGAATTTTCGGCTCTGAAGGTAGGGCCGAACGTATAAACTTTTCCCAAAGCCATAGCGTACGTTTCGGCTTCCAATTGCCCGGAAACGGTAAGGTTGGTTTTTTTACCGAAAAAATCTTTTTTATAGTCGATTTTTCCTTCATCGTCACGCGGCGGGTTGTTCAAATCCAAGGCGGTTACCTGAAACATTTGTCCGGCTCCTTCGGCATCGGTACCGGTAATTATGGGTGTGTTGACATAAAGAAATCCGTTTTCCTGAAAATATTTATGAATGGCAAAAGCCAACCGGTTTCTTACCCGCATAACGGCGCCGAAGAGTGTGG
>JAMONI010000197.1 GCA_027065935.1 Flavobacteriales bacterium
ATATGGATTATTCGCTAACAATGGAACTCGATCATCCGGTTTCACCGGGCGAATGGAAGGACGGTAAGCTTAAAGACATTAAAGCCGTGTACGGTTTTCATGCTTTTCATCCCGATTCGGGTTATTATCCGGTTACCGAAGGAAGCGTTCGTATAAGCGTTAAGAAAAACCGGGTTGTGGTGGAAGTGAATTTGCCTAAAAAGTTCGGCGGGGAACATATAAACGGTATTTACGAAGCGGAGGTAAAATAATATTCCCGTTAGCTTTTCCGTATTTCGTTACGCTTTCCGGAAACGGGAAGCGTTTTTTTGTTCCACGTGAAACATGTTTTTATCGTCCCATATATACCAACAGGACTTGAATATCACTGGTGGAAACACCGCTAATACGGGAGGCTTGACCTAAAGTTCGGGGGCGAATTTTCGAGAGTTTTTCACGACCTTCATTGGAAAGCGACGGTATTTGGGAATAATCGAAATTTTCGGGAATAAGAATATTTTCCAAAGCTTTCATTTTTCGGGCGAATTGTTTTTCCTTTTCAATGTATTTTTCGTATTTCAACAGGATTTCCAATTGTTGTAAAACTTCGTCATCGATATTGTTTTGGGTGAGAAAGTTTTGTAACGGGTTAATTTTCTTATAGTCGGGTAAGGAAAGTTGCGGACGTGAGAGGATTTTTTTAAGTTTCATACCTTGTTTAACGGGCGGAGTGTTTTTTTCCATCAAAACGGGGTTGACTTCTCCGGGTTTTATGCTTTGGTTTTCAACAAATTTCAAGAGGATTTGTATTTTCGTTTGTTTTTCTTCGACTTTACGCATACGTTCTTCCGTTGCCAAACCTATTTTATAGGACAATGGCGTTAGCCTTAAGTCCGCATTATCTTGTCGTAACAAAGTTCGAAATTCGGCTCGTGAAGTAAACATTCGGTAAGGTTCGTCGGTGCCTTTGGTTACCAAATCGTCGATTAAAACACCGATATAGGCTTGATCACGAGCAAGAATAAAGGGTTCTTGTTCTTTAATTTTCAGGGCGGCATTAATACCGGCTATGATTCCTTGTGCCGCGGCTTCTTCGTAACCGGTAGTCCCGTTGATTTGGCCGGCGAAAAACAAGTTTTCGATACGTTTGGTTTCGAGTGTATGTTTTAATTGAACGGGGGGAAAATAGTCGTATTCGATGGCGTATCCGTACCGAATGATTCGGGCTTTTTCAAAGCCGGGTACTCGTTTTAGGGAATCGGTTTGGACATCGATGGGAAGAGAAGTGGAGAATCCGTTGACATACATTTCATAAGTGTTCCAACCTTCGGGTTCGACGAATAATTGGTGGCGTTCTTTACCGGCGAAACGCACGATTTTGTCTTCGATGGAAGGGCAATAACGGGGTCCGGCACCTTCGATTTCACCTTGAAACAGGGGGGATTGATCGAATCCGAAACGAAGGGCTTCGTGAACGGTCGGATTAGTATAGGTTATCCAACAGGAAAGTTGTTTTTCCAATGGTTTTGTGGTGTGTGAAAAGGAAAATTTGGATGGGTTTTCGTCGCCTTTTTGTTCTTCCATTTTAGAAAAATCCAAGCTTCGGGCGTCCACTCTTGGTGGTGTTCCGGTTTTCATTCGTCCCGATTGAAAACCGAGTTCCATTAAATGTTCCGTAATTCCCGAAGCGCTGGGTTCTCCTATTCGTCCGCCTTTTACTTGGGTTTTTCCTATAAAAATTTTTCCGTTGAGAAAAGTTCCGGCGGTTAGAATAACGGTTTTGGACTGGATACGTAAACCGTTTTTGGTTTCGACGCCGGCGAGACGGTTTTTTTCGAAATGTAATCGGATGACCATATCGGCCATAAGGTCCAGGTGAGGTATTTGTTCCAGAATTTCGCGCCAATACACGGTAAACAATGTTCTATCGTTTTGCGTTCGAGGGCTCCACATAGCGGGTCCTTTGGAGCGGTTGAGCATTCTAAACTGGACGGCGGATTTGTCGGCTACAATACCGGAATAACCGCCCAGTGCGTCGATTTCTCTTATGATTTGTCCTTTGGCAATACCTCCCATGGCCGGATTACAGCTCATTTGGGCTATTTTGGTCAAATCCATAGTGATGAGTAAGGTTTTCATGCCCAAATTAGCCGAAGCGGCGGCCGCTTCGCTTCCGGCGTGTCCGGCGCCTACTACAATAACATCGTAAATTTCGGGATATACGAACATGATTTTAAACACAATGTTTCACGTGGAACATCTTGTTTTTCCAACGGGCAAATTTACGAATAATAATCCATACAAAGGTCTTCCAAACAGCGCATTCGTTCACGCTCATCCCGGGTTGAATCATCATACC
>JAMONI010000198.1 GCA_027065935.1 Flavobacteriales bacterium
TTGTCATTCTCCCAAGGGGTCGGAA
This sequence comes from Flavobacteriales bacterium, assembly GCA_027065935.1. GTDB lineage: Bacteria > Bacteroidota > Bacteroidia > Flavobacteriales > Flavobacteriaceae > JAADED01. Next base: position 26 of record JAMONI010000198.1, read on the forward strand.
CGAGGCATCCTTCGGACGAGGGAAGTCCCGATAACTATGGGGCGACGAGGAACCTCAAAAGAAATTTGGTTTTGCCCTTTAGATTAGCACACAAAAACCCTCTAAAGCTCTAATATGTTGAATATCAAATTTTTACACAACACTTATATGTTACAAACCGCGCTTTAAGACGGCCTTTAAAAGCACGTATTTACCTTTATAATACGCACCGGTAAACGGATCGGATCTTTGTTTGTAGTATTTTTTAAACATTTTGTAAAAGGAAAAATGCGCTTTAACTATTGCCCGGGTATGCCCGGGTTTTAATTTTAATAGATACATTAATCCCGCTATGCCGTCCAAAACCAAACGCAACAAAATAACGGGAAACAACTTATCGGAAGGCAGGTTTTTTAACAGCATTATCAAGTTATTACGAAAATTCAGGTAAGTTTTGAAGGCGTTGCCATAGCTTAGACTTCCGCCGCCCACATGGTAAACGGTGGCGTGAGGCGTAAAAAACAGTTTGTATCCTATACGTCGCATTCGCCAAGCCCAATCCACTTCTTCTTGATGGGCGAAAAAATATTCGTCAAATCCGCCGCTCTTCAAGAAAATATCCTTCTTGACCGCCATACAAGCGCCCGATGCCCAATGAATTTCCTTGATCCGGTCGTATTGGCCTTCGTCTTTTTCCGTAAACCGCCCTATGCGTCCTTGGCAATACGGATAGCCCAAGTTATCGATAAAACCTCCTGCAGCTCCGGCATACTCGAAAAAAGCTTTGTTTTTGTAATCCTTGATTTTGGGTTGTACCGCCACTACTTTATCATCCGAAAGCAGAAGGTTTATCAAAGGTTCGATCCAATGTTCGGTGACTTCCACGTCCGTATTGAGCAGGATGACAAAAGGTTCGTCTATTTGCTTCAAGGCTCTGTTATATCCTCCGGCAAAACCGTAATTTTTTACCAGTCCTATTACTTTTACTTCGGGAAAATGCTTACGAATCCATTCCACCGACCCGTCGTCGGAACGGTTGTCAATGACATACACTTGTGCTTCGGGCGAATGGTCGATCACACCGGGCAGGAATTTTTCCAGCCAATGTTTTCCGTTCCGGTTAAGCAAGGCTACGGCAATATGTTTACGGGTATTGTTCAAACGGTGGTAATTGTTTTAAAAATTTGATATGATTTTCCTTGTCGAAAGCACAAATATAGTGATTCATTCCGTTGGTTAGCAATAAGTAAGGTGCGTTTAATTTCCGGTTATACACCAAAGCCTGATGCAAGGTATCTTCATTGATTTTGACGCCGGGGCGTTTACATTCCACCAACAAAAAGGCTTTGTTTTTCCGGTCGAAAACCACGAGATCAAAGCGCTTTGACATGCCGAGAATGTTCATTTCCCGTTCTACGGCGATTAATGATTCCGGATAGCTTTCACTTTCCAGCCAAGCGATTACGTTTTGCCTCACCCACTCTTCGGGAGTGATACGGATATATTTTTTTCGTCTTTTATCCCAAAAAAATAACTTCTCCCCTTCCCTTTTCCATTTCAACCGGGGCCGGACGGGAAAATGCAATTCGGGGAGTTCGTTCATCAAGATATTTTTTCGATTTTCAAATCATCTCCTTCTTTGTAAACCTTAATCAAGCCTTTGGCTTTCAGTCCCTTGAGGGCTTTATCCCATTTTTTGTTACTCAATTTGCTTTTTTCTTTAATTCCGGGGAGCAATGCGGGTTTATCATCCAAGAGATGCAATACCGTTTGTTCTGTTTCCGACAGTTCGGGTTTCTTTTTTTCGGGTCGCATTTGCGGGAAGAAGATGACTTCCTGAATACTTTCGTTTCCGGTTAAGAGCATGGTCAGGCGGTCGATTCCTATGCCGATTCCGGCCGTAGGGGGCATACCGTATTCCAAAGCCCTGACAAAATCGTAGTCGATGTACATGGCCTCGTCGTCGCCTTTTTCCGATAGTTTCAGTTGTTCTTTGAAGCGTTCCAACTGGTCGATGGGGTCGTTGAGTTCGGAATAGGCGTTGGCGATTTCTTTTCCGTTGACTATCAATTCAAAGCGTTCGGTTAAGCCGGGTTTGCTTCTGTGTTTTTTGGTCAAAGGTGACATTTCCACCGGATAATCGATGATAAAAGTGGGTTGGATGTAATGTTTTTCGGCAAAAGCGCCGAAGATTTCGTCGATTAATTTGCCTTTGCCCATGGTTTCGTCCGTTTCCAAATCGAGTTTCCGGGCGATTTCACGGATTTCTTCTTCCGATTTACCCGACAGATCGTATCCCGTATGTTCTTTGATGGCGTCCAAAATGGGGATGC
>JAMONI010000199.1 GCA_027065935.1 Flavobacteriales bacterium
CAGTTTGCTTTCGTTTATTGCCGTGTTAATTTCCACCATTAATTTTTTTCAACGTGTTTTTTGTGTAAAACGATGATTCTGAAGGAATTGCATTTATATAATTTTAAAAATTTCAGCGAAAAAACTTTTCACTTCGCTCAAGCACTCAATGCTTTGACCGGTAATAACGGCGTGGGAAAAACCAATGTGTTGGATGCCATCAACATGCTGGCTTTCGGCAAGTCGTATTTTCACTTGACACTCAACCAAATCATTCGACACGGCCAACAGGAATTCAGTATCAAAGGGATTTTTCGCGACACGGAAAACCGGAATACCGAAATCGTTCTGCTCCAATACAGAAAAGGAGAAAAAAAAATTTTGAAACGCAACGATAAACCTTACGAACGCCTGACCGACCATATCGGACGAATTCCCGTAGTGATGATTTCACCCTATGACAGAGACTTAATCAGCGAAAGCGGTGAAATCAGACGTAAGTTTTTGGACAAAATCATCGCTCAATTCGACAAGGAATATCTGGCCGACCTCACGGCTTACAATAAAATATTGTCGCAACGCAACAGATTGTTGAAATATTTTGCTTTCAACAACACTTTCGATGCGGAAACTTTGGAAGTTTACAACGAAAAACTCTCCCGTTACGGCACGAGAATTTTTAGCAAAAGACAAATCTTTATCGATAAGTTCAGACCCTACCTTCAGGAAAAATACGCTTGGGTATCCCACCGGGCCGAAGAAGTGGATATCACTTACCGGTCCGAACTTCAAGACAAACCCCTTTCGGAATTGTTAGATGAAAATTTGGAACGCGACCGCTTGCTTCAACATACCACCAAAGGCATTCACCGCGATGATTTGATTTTTCTCATCAACGGCTATCCCATTCGCAAGTTCGGAAGTCAAGGGCAACAAAAATCCTACCTGATTGCCTTGAAGTTAGCCGAATACGAAAGCTTACGCGCCCGAAAAAAAAGTGCGCCCATCCTGCTCTTCGACGATATTTTCGACAAATTGGACCCCACAAGGGTGAAACAAATCGTCAAGTGGGTGGAAACCGGTACTTTCGGACAAATCTTTTTGACCGACACCCACCCCGAACGCTTGCAACAATTATTAAAAGATATCAACAAACAAACCGGAATCATTCACCTATGAGCGATAATAATACTTTTAATCTCAAACAAGCCCTGGATATGCTGTTGCGCCGGGACGGAAAACTCAAAAAGCAACTTACCGAAGCGCAGGTCAAACGCTTATGGGCGGAAATGATGGATAATACCGTAGCCCCCTACACCAGCAAAATTTCTTTCAAAAACGGGCGCTTGAAAATTTGGCTCACGTCCGCCGCTTTGCGTGAAGAACTTAATAGAGGTAAAAATCTGATACGCAAAAATATGAACGAAAAAATAGGCGAGGAACTTATCAAGGAAATTATCTTTTTATGAACAAAAAGTTCAATATTCCCAACAGCATCACAACACTGCGGATTTTAAGTGTGCCGGTGTTAATCTATTTTGCCATAACAGGAGATGACCAAGGCTTTTTCGTCCTGTGGATTGTAAGTGTTTCTACCGATGCTTTCGACGGTTTTTTAGCCCGGATGCTTAAGCAAAAAACGGATTTTGGCGCCCGGTTGGACAGTATAGCCGATTTTCTCATGTATATCGTCACCTTGTTCGGAATTTATATGCTCAAATGGGAAGAATTCGGCCCTTACAAAACTTTAGCCCTCGTTATTTTGTTTTACTTCCTCTTTACCGATTTGTTTTCTTTACTGAAATTCGGAAAAATTTCAAGCTTACATTTGTATTCTTGGAAAATAGGAGGCTTGCTCCAAACGGCCTTTGTTTTTTGGTTGTTTTACCGTGGTTTCGATACGTTTTTTTTCAAAATCGTGTTTGTCTGGACCTCTTTGGCTTTTGTCGAAAACATACTCATTCAAATGATGATGAAAACTTACCGGAGCAACATGAAACACTTTTTTTATTTTCTTAAAACAAGAGACTCCGTAAAAAAATAAACCGCCCTTTAACGGACGGTTTGCATTATAAAGGCTTGACGTTTTTTTATTTCTTCTTCCCGAACTTTTCTTTCAACAGTTCATACATCACGGGCGTAGCCACAAACAGTGACGAATAAGTACCCACGATAACACCTACAATCAAAGCGAAAATAAATCCGCGAATGCTCTCTCCACCGAAAAACATCACCACAAGCAATACCAATAGTGTGGTCATCGAGGTATTAAGCGTCCGGGAGAGGGTGGAGTTTAAGGATTTGTTGATAATTTCGGGCAATCGCAAGCTAATGTGAATATTTTTAAATTCTCTGATACGGTCAAAGATAACCACCGTATCGTTGAGCGAATAACCGATCACCGTCAATATGGCCGCAATAAAGGCTTGATCCACTTCCATGTCAAACGGCATGATGTTGTAAGTCAATGAGAATATGCCCAATACGATAATAACGTCGTGAACCAATGCGGCAATGGCGCCCACACTGTATTGCCAGAATTTAAAGCGAAACAGAATATAAAGGAAAATCATCACCAACGAAATAAAGATGGCCCATAATGCGCCTTTCTTAATGTCGTCGGCAATGGTGGGGCCTACTTTCATGGACTGCATAATGCCGTATTGCTTGTCCCCTTTGATACCGGCAAACTCTTCATAGGTCATACCGTCGGGAAGGAAAGCGTGCAAACCTTCGTAAAGTTTTTGTTGAATTTCATTGTCCACTTCTTCGCCTTTTACGTCGATTTTGTATTTGGTGGTGATTTTCAATTGGTTTTGTCCGCCGAAGGTTTTTACTTCGGGCACCACCTTGTTGCCTTTTTCGTCGATGAATACTTCTCCCAAGGCGGCGGCCACTTCGTTGGAATTAACGGGCTTGTCGAACCGGACGGTATAAGTGCGACCGCCTACGAAGTCCACACCGGGGTTCAAACCTTTGGTGAATACGGATAACAAACTGATTACAATCAAAATTCCGGATATGGTATAACCCAATTTTCGCTTTCCGAGAAAGTCGATGTTCAGGTTATTCAACAGGTTTTCGGTAAATGAAGTGGAGAATGTAACTTTTTTATCTTTTTCGAGCCAGGCTTCGATAATAACTCGCGAAAGCAAAATGGCAGTGAAAAGCGAAGCCGCAATACCGATAATCAAGGTGGTGGCAAAACCTTGAATGGGGCCGGTACCGAAGAAAAACAGGATGATACCGGTAATCAATGTGGTGAAATTGGCGTCGAGGATGGATGACAAAGCGTTTTTGTAACCCTCGGCTACGGCTTGCTTTACATTCTTACCCATGCGGAGTTCTTCCCTGATGCGTTCGTAAATCAATACATTGGCATCCACCGACATACCGATGGTCAGGATAACTCCGGCAATACCCGGAAGGGTCAATACCAAACCCAAACTGGCCAATATACCGAAAATAAATATCAAGTTGACCAACAATACAATGGACGCTACGATTCCCGCCCGGCCGTAATAGAATATCATCCAAAGCATAACCAAAACCAAAGCCAGCAGAAATGCGATGATACTTTTTTGGATGGATTCTTTACCCAAAGTGGGGCCTACGATTTCGGATTGAATGATTTCCGCTTTGGCGGGTAATTTTCCGGCGCGAAGTACATTGGCCAAGTCTTCGGCTTCTTCGATGGTAAACTTGCCGTAGATTTCACTGCGTCCGCCGGTGATGGGCCCGTTGGAAACCGTAGGCGCCGAATACACGATGTCGTCCAATACGATGGCAATGGTCGATTGGTTTTGGTAGGCTTCGGAGGTCATTTTTTCCCAAATCTTGGCGCCTTTACCGTTCATTGCCATGCTTACGGCCGGTTTGCCGTATTGGTCGAAGGTTTGGCGGGCGTCGGTAATAACGCTACCGCTCAAGGGCGGAACGTTTTCCCGGTTTCCTTTAAGCACATAAAGGGCTACGATATCTTTGCCGGGTTCGGGTTTGCCCCAAAGGAATTTGGCATAACGCAAATGTTCGGGCCGTGCTTTGACCACTTCGGGGTCGTGAAGCATCCGGTTTACCCGTCCGGTATCTTTAATGGCGAAGAAACCCGCCACAGGTCCGTACCCTTGCTGCTTGATCAACGAAGCAAACGGATGTTGTTCGGCCAATTGATGGGCTATGTCGGTAGAGTCTTCTGCAATGAGACTTTCGGTATCGGTAGTGTCTTGGACGGTTTCGGTTTGCTTACGCGCCGAAAGAATGCGGTCGATGGTTTGCAGGTAATCCAAGTAATCTTCTTGTTTGTAGCCGTGCCAAAATTCCAATTGGGCGGTACTTTGCAAAAGTTTTTTGATACGGTCCACGTCTTTGGCGCCGGGCAATTCCACCAAAATACGACCGCTTTTTCCCAAACGTTGAATGTTGGGCGAAGCCACCCCGAATTTATCGATACGTTTGCGAAGCACTTCAAAAGCGCTGACCATGGCTTCGTCCACTTTTTGACGAATGATTTGTTTGACTTGGGCATCCGTCATATCCGGGTTGATGTCGGACGAAAGTTTTTTGTTTCCGAATATTTTGGGAGCGCTTAATTTTTTTCCGGTTTCCGATGCAATTTGATCCCAAGCGTCAAAGAACAAATCCAAATAGGGTTTGTCGCTTTCTTTTTGCATCCGGTCGGCCGTTTCCAATGCCCGGTTAAAGTCGGGGTCGCGGGAATGGTTGGCCAAATCCTTCAAAATGTCACGCACGGAAATCTGCAGAATAACGTTGATACCGCCTTGCAAATCCAATCCCAATTTCATGGCTCTGTCCTGAACTTGCTTGGCCGTGTAACTTATACCTGCAAGATTAAACACTTCATGATTGGCTACGGAATCCAAATATTGCCTTTCTTTGGTGTAATCACCTTGAGCGTAAGTCTTGGCTTCTTTCTTAACTTTTTGATTGATGAAGGTGAAGGATAATTGATAAATGCTGATGATTCCCAAAAGAATGGCAAACGTTTTGACGAGTCCTTTTCCTGACATTTATTCTTTTTTTTTCATTACAATGCGCAAATATATGATTTACGACCCGATTATCCAATTTTTTTTGCCGGGCTTGTTGATAAATCTACGAACGCACGGGCTCGTAAAGATGGAATGGAAGCTATGCCGGTAGATTCTATGGCGTTTGGTTATAGTTTGTTTCGTTTAAGCCGAATAAATAAGACCGCCCGGAATAATACAAGGCGGTCTTATTTGAAAATCTTGAATTCACACGTTTAATGGTCGTTTCCGCCTTCTTCGACACCGATCAGGAAATATCCCCCTTTAATCAACAAAGTATCGGTTTTTTCAAATTTCGGCGAAAGTACGGCTACATAGCCTTCGTAATGTGCGCCGGTTTGAACGGGGACTTTTTCGAAGAGTATTTCTTCGCCTTCATTACCGGTTTTACGCAACACGAAATGATTTTCCCCGTCCGATAAAACGGCGGTTTCGGGAAGGGCGGGGGCGGTGAAATTTTTGTAAATGATTTTTATGTCGGTAAACATTTCCGGAAGTAATGTCCCGGCTTTTTTCTCATCCTCTATGTGTCCGTGGACATTGATAAAGCGCTTTTCGGGGTCCACTTTTTTTCCGATAAGAAACACCGTTCCTTTGTATTGCACTTCGGGTTGATTGGGCAGGTTGAAGACAAAAGTTTGCCCTTTTTTGATTTTGTGAATGTCTTTTTCAAACACTTTGATTTCCACGTGTTTATGTTCGGTATTGATGATTTCCATCGCGATGTGTTCGGGTTCGATATATTGTCCTTTGGTCAGGTTAATAGAAGCCACATACCCGCTGATGGGAGCTTGAATACGGATGCGTGAAGTGATATTTTCCGGGGTGATGTTACCGGGTTGAATTCCGATCATACGCAACTGTTTGGCCAAGGCCGATTTTTCGGCGTATGCGGTTTTGTATTCGGCTTGGGTTTTAAGAAAACTTTTCGTCGATGCGATTTGTTCTTCATACAGCTTTTTTTGACGCTCATATTCGGTTTTTAAGTAGGCGGTTTGTTCTTTCAGTTGTAAGTATCTTTGTTGCATTTTGACGAATTCGGGGTTTTCCAACGTGAAGAGAATTTGTCCTTTACGCACGTAATCGCCGTTGATCAAGTTCAAACCGTTAACATATCCGCCGAAAAGTGTGCTTACCGAAGCTTGGTATTTGGGCGGAACGCCTATCATACCCGAAGTGTGAATAAATTCCGCGAAATTTTTTTCCGTTACGGTTCCCAGGCGCATTTCATTGGCATCGAACTGTTCTTGACTGAGGTGAATGGTATGTTCTTCGGCAGGTGCGGTATGCATTTCTTCGGATTGATTTTGGTTTTCTTCACATCCCGTCAAAGCGGTAAGGAAGATGACGAGCAATGATACGATAAAACTAAATTTTGTTCCGGTTTTATATGTCATTTGACTTTGTTTTTTGAGGTTTGTTTTATTTTTCATAGGAGTTGATTTTATTGATTTTCCCAAACAAAATATTTGATTTTCAGTAAAACGAGATTGTAATTAAGGACGGCATCCAAGTAAGCTTTTTCGATTTCCAAGGCATTTTCCAAAAATTGCACGTATTTGAAATAATCGATTTCACCCGATTGATAGGAAAGTTCGGCGGTTTTGCGTAATTGTTCGCCCAAGCGGTTGCCTTGTTGTTGAAAATAAGCGATTTTCGATTGCCAAAGCTTACGTAGGTTCAACAGGTTTTCTTTTTGTTGGTGTAGCAGGATTTCAATTTGCCGGTTTTGGTGCAGGGTGCTTTCATATTGCCGGTGTGCGGCTTTGATTCGGGCTTTTTTGGCGCCGAAAAAAAGCGGGATTTTAATGCCTACACCGAAAGCCGAATAGTCCGTGTGTCCGGGAAGGAAATTGTTACCGTATGCGTAGGTTACATATCCGTCGGGCCACAGGTTACGGCGTTCGGTTTTCCACCGGTACAGCAGTTCGTTTTGCAAGGCTTCGCTTTGTTGCTTGTAAATGCTCAAGTCGGGGGCAATACCGGTGTCGTTCAGCGGAAGAAACGAAGTGTTTTGTAAAAATTCGGTTTCCGTATCCGTCTTTCCTGTCATCCCGTTCATCGTGCGTACGGCGTTTTGTTTTTCTATCTTGATTTGCTCGAGTTGTAATCGGACGAGTTTTCTTTTGCTGTCGGCCGTGAGCTTTTCCAATACGTTGGATTCGCCCTCTTCGAATTTGCGTCTTGCGGCTTTTTCAAAGCGTGCATACAGGCTGTCCGTTTGCAGGTAAAGTGCTTCGAGTTGTTGCCAATAAAGGGCTTTGATATAGGCCGAAGCGGCCTCGAGCAAAATTTTACGTTTGGCGATTTCATATTCCGTTTCGGCACGGTTGTACCGGTGTTTTAGCATCCGTGAACGGGCCATATACCAAGCGGGAAACTTGAACTCTTGTGTTATTGAAAATGTTTTATAGGGAAAATTGTTGCCGGGATCCGGATTCGTAGGGTCGTTTTCGTAGGATATTTCGGTTTTGTCCAAGTCCCAAGCCGTATTTACCAATGCTTTGTTGCTTTCGAGTTCGGCTGCATAGCGCTTCAGTTCCGGATTATGTTGTTCCACTTGTTGCAGATAGGATTCCAATCCGTTAATCTGGCCGGACAGCGGAGTGAGGGAGAAAAACAGTAAAATCAACATAACGGCTTTACCCTTACCGTTTTTCTTTAACGAAAATCCGGATTTCATATACATGGCATACAGTACCGGAATAATCAAAAGCGTAAGCAGGGTAGAGGTGAACAAACCGCCGATGACCACCGTAGCCAAAGGGCGTTGTACCTCGGCCCCCGCCGATTGCGAAACGGCCATGGGGAGAAAACCGCCCATTGCGGCCAGAGCCGTCAGCAATACGGGACGCATACGGTCCTTGGCACCTTGAATGATTTGTTGATACATATCGGTAGTTTGATCTTTGAGTTCTCTAAAATGTTCAATCAATACAATTCCGTTGAGCACGGCCACACCGAATAAAGCAATAAATCCGATACCCGCCGAAATGCTAAAAGGCATTCCGCGCAACCACAAAGCCCATATCCCGCCGATGGTGGCCAAGGGAATGGCGGTGTAAATCAAAAGTGCCGTTTTGACCGAATTAAAGGCGAAATACAACAGGATAAATATGAGAAACAACGCCAAAGGTACGACCAACAACAAGCGCTTACGTGCGGATTGGAGATTTTCGAATTGTCCGCCGTACTTGACCGTATAGCCGGGAGGCAAGTCGATTTCCCTGTCTATAATGTGCTTGATGTCTTCCACCACCGACTCCAAGTCCCGGTCGCGAACGTTAATGCCTATACTGATGCGTCTTTGGGTGGCGTCACGGGAGATTTTGGCCGGACCTCGGGTTAGTTTCACTTCGGCCACTTCTTCCAGCGGAATTTGTCTTCCGTCGGGCAGGTTAACGGGAATTTGGCGCAGGTCGTCGGGGGTTTGACGTGCTTTTTCGTCAAACCGGGCTACCAAGTCGAAACGCCTTTCTCCTTCAAAAACCTCACCTGCGGGCAATCCGCCCAAGGCAATGGAAATAATGTGGTTTACTTCTTGTGCATTAAGGCCGTAACGAGCCAAGCGTTCGCGTTTGATTTTGATTTGCATTTGCGGTAATCCCGAAATTTTTTCCACCGTAATGTCCGCCGCTCCGGGAATGTTTTCTATTTTCCTTTTGATTTGATGGGCAATCCGGTTGAGTACTTCCAAGTCTTCGCCGTAAATTTTTACCGCCACGTCCGAACGGGTTCCCGAAATCAATTCGTTGAAGCGCATCTCGATGGGTTGGGTAAATTCATATTCAATGCCGGGCAGTACTTGCAATGCTTCTTTGAACTTGTCGGCCAATTCGTCTTTGGTTTCGGCCGTTACCCATTCTTTTTTGGGACGCAGTTTGATGATGATGTCCGAATCTTCCATCGACATGGGGTCCGTAGGCACTTCGGCGGCACCGATTCGGCTTACGACCTGTTCCACTTCGGGAAATTCCAGTAGAATTTTTTCGATTTTCGTTGTGGTTTCTATGGTTTTCTCCAGCGAAGTGCCGGTTTTTAATACGGGTTGAATAACGAAATCGCCTTCGTCGAGGGTGGGAACGAATTCACCGCCCATACGGCTGAAAATCCAAGCGGAAATGCCGAACAAAAGTACGGCAAATGTCAACACGCTTTTTTTATGCTGCAATGCATAGCGAATGGTCGGGTCGTAAAGGCTGTTGAGATAAGCAATGATGCGTTGCGACAGGTTGGGTTTGTCTCTATGCGCCGAAGGTTTAAGCAAAAGCGCCGACATTACGGGAACATAGGTCATGCCCAAAATCATAACGCCCAACAAGGCGAAGATAAATACCAAAGCCATGGGCTTAAACATTTTGCCTTCTACACCGCTCAAGGCCATGATGGGGATGAATACGATGATGATAATCAACTGTCCGAAAATGGCCGAATGCATCATTTTACTTGCCGATCGAATGGTAATTTCATCCATAACTTCACGGGTTTGCCGTCGCGAAGCTTTGAGTAATTTGGCTTGTTCCAATCCGATTTTAAAGGCGATAAATTCCACGATGATCACCGCTCCGTCGATGATGATACCGAAATCAATAGCCCCGAGACTCATCAAATTGGCATCTATGCCGAAAATGTACATCAATATCAGCGCGATGAGTAGCGCCAAAGGTATAACCGATGAAATCACCAGTGCCGAACGCCAATTACCCAACAACAACAATACGACAAACATAACGATAATGCTACCGAGTATCAGGTTTTCCACGATGGTAAAAGTGGTTTTGTTGAGCAATTCGGTACGTTCCAAAAAAGGGTTGATATACACGCCTTCGGGCAAGGATTTGGAAATGGTTTCCACGCGTTGCTTGACATTTTCGATAACTTCGCTCACGTTGGCGCCTTTGAGCATCATCACCTGACCCATCACTTTTTCACCTTCGCCGTTTCCGGTAATGGCGCCGAACCTTGTGGCGTAACCGAAACGGACATCACCCAAATCTTTTATGTAAACGGGAATGTTGCCGTTGCGTTTCACCACGATTTGTTCGATATCTTCGAGTTTCCTAATTAATGCATCGCTACGGATAAAATAGGTGGTATTGGTTTTTTCAATATAGCCTCCGCCGGCAATGCCGTTGTTTTCTTTCAGAGCGCGATACACTTCGGAAACACTGACGTTCATTGCGCGCAGTTTGTCGGGATCCAAGGCCACTTCAAACTGCTTGAGTTTTCCGCCCCAAGTATTGACTTCCACCACACCGGGGATACCCGAAAGGTTACGTTTGACAATCCAGTCTTGGATGGTGCGCAGTTCCATCAAATCGTACTTGTCTTTGAATTCGGGTTTGACTTCGAGCGTGTATTGATAGATTTCTCCCAAACCGGTGGAAATAGGCCCCATTTGCGGCGCTTCAACGCCTTCGGGCATCTTTTCGGCTACGGATTGGAGTTTTTCCGATATCAGTTGACGGGGCAAATAAGTCCCCATACGTTCTTCGAATACCAACGTAACCACCGACAAACCGAATTTGGATACGGATCGTATTTCCTTGATGCCGGGCAAATTACCCATTTCCAGTTCGATGGGGTAGGTGATAAATTCTTCCACGTCTTCGGCCGAAAGGTCGCGGGTGGTGGTAATTACTTGAACCTGATTGTTGGTGATATCGGGCACGGCGCCGAAGGGGATATGAAACGCCGCATACAATCCCGCCATAACGATTCCTGCGGTGAAAAGCAGGACGATGAGTTTATGTTTTACGCTATAAGCAATAATTTTGTTTATCATATTTTCATTGGTTTTAGAAATACAGGTTATCCTCCATTGATTTTTAGGTTAACATGAAATCAAAGGTAGCAAGAACGGGTGTGATATTATACCCTTATGTTATGCCGCAAACAATTTGTAGTATTATGCGGCAGGGAAGCGTTTACACGAGTTCGGGAGGATCGGGAAATTTGATGAGCGGAGGACAGGAGTACAGGTTGTAATAAGAAAAGATTTTTCCCATATGTTTATCTTGGGATTTCGGTAATTCCAGCGGAAAAAAAAGCAAG
>JAMONI010000200.1 GCA_027065935.1 Flavobacteriales bacterium
GGCTTGTTCCACGGCTTTGTTATGTTGTCCGTTCCGGTCGTAAATTTTCATCAAATTGGCCGATGCAAAAAGCAAGTCGTCATCGGTTTGGGCTACGGATTTTAGTTGCTCGAGCCAGCGGGCCGCTTCGGTATCAAGGGATTTTTTCAAATTGCTCAAAGCCAAATATCGCAAAGCTTCCGCGGTATATTCGTTCACCGGCATTCGGGCTAATTTTTCGTAATATACATAAGCACTTTCCGGTTCGTTGAGTTTCAAGTAAATTTTGGCTGCATAACGGGTGGCTTCGGTGCGGTATATTCCGTCGGGGAAACGTTTGAGGTAAGAGGCGAATGCCGTTCGCGCCGCCGTGTAATCTTTTTCGAAATATTTCTGTTCGGCGGCGGTGAAGATTTCATTTTCCAATTGGTTGTTTTCCACGCTGAAGCCGGGTATCCGGTTGATAAAGGCCAAAAATTCATCCACATTGTTTTCGTCGATATAAATTTGCTTCAAATACTCGGAAGCTTCGGCGGCTTCGGGGGTTTTGGGGTGACGGCTAATCAGATTTCTGAAAACTTTTTTAGCCTTGTTGTTATCGCCTGTATTGTAATACGCCAAGCCTTTTTTGAGCATGGCTACGGGTACGTAAGGGCTACCGGGATGACCGGTCAACAAACGGTCGAAAGTAGTAACGGCCTTGTCGAACCGTCCTTGATTCAAATATGTGCTTCCGAGCTGATAAAGTGCGTCGTCCGCCAGTTTGGATTTCGGATACTTTTGAAGAAATTTGTCGAGTTCTTCGATTTTCCGTCCGGTTTTGCCTACGAACCCGTAACTGACGGCCTTTTGATAAAAGGCGTAATCCGAACTGTGCCCGTCCATTTTGATGGCTTTGTTATACGCATCCATAGCCGGCCAATATTTTTTGGCGCCGAAATAACCGTCGCCCAGCCGGAGGTAAGCGTCTTTGAGTAATTTCGGGTCGGGTTTGGCATTAATGTAAGCCGAAAAGTGGCGGGAGGCTTGCGGATAATTTTTGAGTTTAAAATACACATAACCCACGTTGTAATCGTAAAGATTTTTTTCAAAGTAGGGTAATTGTTCTTTGTCGATGGATTTATATTCGGTCAATGCATCTTCGTACCGGTTGAGGCGGTAAAGCGCTTCGGCTTTCCAAAACCGGGCTTTGTTCCGGTATTCGGGGTCGATGCCGTGTTTTAGTGAAAGGTTGAAAAGTTCCACGGCTTCTTTGTATTTTCCTTCGTTAAAAAGTTCCAAGCCGCGCAAAACCGCCACCTTTTGAAATTCGGGCCGACGGGTCATTTTATTTTGACGCATGGCTTGGAGGGCTTGTTCGTAATCGTGTGAAGTCAGGTAGGAACTGACCAAAAGTTCTTTTAATTGTTTGCGATAAGGCGTGGCCGGAAATTCGGTCAGGTAATTTTTGATAATCTGGTCCAAGCTTTCATAGGGATTGCCGATTTCATAACTCAATTTGATGTATTGATACCATGCGTCTTCACGCATTTTTTCGTTGAATTTCATTTCGGCTACACGCTTAAAAGCATTGAGCGCTTGCGTTTTTTCGTTTTGCTTGAGATAGCATTGGGCCAAGTGGTAATAAGCGTTTTGAGCCAATGCATCATGGGCGCTGATGATTTTGTTGAAGTAATCAACGGCTTCGTCACACCGGTTCGATTTATAATAAGCATAGCCCAACTCGTAATAGTCTTTGTTGGAAAATTTTCCCTTTTTTCCCCTGTAAGCTTTCAGATAGGGGATGGCCTTTTGATATTGTCCCAAATTAAAATACGAAGAACCGATAATTTTGGCCAACTCCGATTTTTGCTTGCCCCGGCTGTCGGGATAAATTTTTTCGGCTTCCGCAATGGCTTTGTCGAACATACCCGCCCGGTAATACATGTCGGCGTTGTAGTAAGGGATGTTTTTGGCATATTGGCGTTCTTGTTTCACTTGTGAAAAGTAGCGTTGCGCTTCCACCGTGTTGCCTTTCAGGTAGGCGATGTATCCCAGATAGTAGGTAGCTTGATTGCCGTAAGTCCGGCTTTCCGCCAGTTCTTTGAATTTGCGTTTTGCTTTTTGTAAATCGTCGTTTTTCAGAGAGATAAAAGCCGAATAAAATTTCATTCTTTCCCTATCGGCAGGGGGGAGGTTGTAGATTTCCAGCTCGTCGATCATTCGGACGACTTCTTTGTAGCGCCCTTCGTTAAATTTCCTGTCGATGGCCAATACGCGGATACGGTCGCGATAAGGCGATTCGGGATGGCGGATCAAGTATTTTTCGATTTTTTCGTCTGCCGAGGGAACTCCCGACGAGATTTC
>JAMONI010000201.1 GCA_027065935.1 Flavobacteriales bacterium
ACTTAACCAAGAATGTAACGGAAACCATACAATTTGAAACAGAGATGTTTTATGAAGACATCGGTAATGAGATTTACATTTCCCCATTGCTGTTTTTACAGAAAAAAGAAAATCCGTTTAAATCGGACGAAAGAAAATATCCCGTTTATTATAACAAACCGTGGGTACATTCCGTTGTGGTTCATATAAACATTCCGCAAGGTTATGTCGTCAAAAGCATTCCGCAAGGAGCCGAATTCACCTTACCCGACGATTTGGGATTTTATAAATTCGATGCTACGCAAAGCGGATCGTCCGTTACCATAAAATCCGATATGGTCATTAATGTACCTGTCGTGGAGGCAAAGTATTATCGGGACCTGAAAAATTTCTACTCCAAAATCGTTGCCGTTCAAAAACAACAAATCATCTTGGAAAAGCAATGAATAAACTTTGCTTTACACACTTTTTAGGGGTAGTATCACGATTCCTCCGGTAAAATATTTCGCTTAATAGCCGGAATCGTTAAAAAAAAAGCGCCGGAAGAATTACCTCCGGCGCAACGTCGGGGTCTAATCTTTAATAAATTTGGCCGAGTATATCGATTTATCCCGGTGAAGTCTGACCCAATAAATGCCTTTGGCCCATTCATAAACCGGAATGACAATGTAGCCTTCGGAATCACCCGCACGGCCTTCATATTCGGATTGCCAGTAGCGTTTTCCGTCCATTCCGTATATGGTCAATTTGATTTTTTGCGAAGCGGATAGCGGAAATTTCACAGATAAATAATCACGTGCCGGATTGGGATATAATACTATTCCTTTCCAATTATCTTGAGGAACATCCGTAGTATATTGCATGCAGAATTGAAGTTCCCATTCTTTGAAAATCATAGGATTGTTTTCAAATCTTTGATAAACCTCCAAAATCCATTTTCCGTGAGCATCTTTATTATTGTACGATGCCAAATGTCCTCTGAAGGGTTTTACCACCGTATCGGTCAGATAGGCACAAAGCAATGTAATACCATCGTCGTCGAAAGTCAGGTCCATATTGGTATGCGCGCCGCAATGTCGGTCCCACAACAAGACGGAAGAGCCGTCGGGACGTTTCAGGCGAACGGTAACTTTGTTCGTCGTAATCGAATCCAATTTAACGCGAACATTAACGTCGGAAACCAAGAAATAATCCGGGACTTCGATTGTATCGCGCACCGTCATCATACCTTGCATAAGTGCGTTTACGTCGGAGCGGTAACTTAACCCGCAGTTTTCCAATTCATCCCCCACTTTGATTCTTGCTTGCGTGATATCGAAAAAGTAATTATCCGACGCCTTCACCATAATCCTCGCCCTTGGCGTTTCATAGGGAGGCACCGTAATGGTGTAGGATCCGGTGTTGGGTACAGATGAGGCCAACACATAAGGAAAATGAAGGCCGTCATCGGTGGAATACAATATATCGACGAATTGGCAGTTGACCCTCGGGTTGGTCGTATTGGCCACATCCCAGGTGATGGTATGCGTTTCGCCGGGCAACCAATGATATTCGCCCGAAATATGCGAGGTAATCCGGAACGGGCCGGCCGTCGTGTCGATGTGCAAACGAACGGAGTCAATAGCCGTAAGCCCGGTCGGATAGTGATGGTCGCGTACCGTAACCTTAAAGTTTAAATCCCTCTCCACGTCGGGCAATACTTCCCAAGCGGGTGTGTAATTACCTTGACGCAAACTGTCGAGATGCGGAAAATACCTTTCGGGCGTATCCTTATCGAGATAAACCCTGAACAAAGGGCCTTCCGTCCAATCGGGTTGCGGAGGCCTGTCGTGTTCAATACCCCAGGTAGGCGGTGCCGTGTCGGTTTGTTCCCAGCTGTAGGTTAAAAAGTCGCCGTCGGGGTCCGAGGCCGTGGCGCGGAGCATAAACGGTGTGTTGCGCGGGATGAACTTATCTTCACCCGCATCCACAACGGGCGAACGATTAACCGGGTGGGTTTCCACGACGGCACAAGGGGCCGTATTTCTCGTTCGTATCATTGCGGGCAGGTTGACCGAATGAAAAATTTCGTCGGTTTCTTTTTGAATAAAGGGATCACAGGTTCCCGAATAGCTCATGATGGTGGTTCCGCTTCCGGGTTCCACCGAATAAGGATATCTTCGGTTACCTCCACACAGGTTGGCAAACGTATGATGCGCACCTAAGGTATGGCCTAATTCGTGGGCCACCACTTTTTCAATATAACGTTCGGAAGCGGGATGACGCGCCGCATTGCTTGTGTAAACCTGACAGGGAATTAATAAGGTTGCCTCACCTCCCAACCGGGCCACATCCCATCGTTGGGCGATATCGAAATTGGCCGTTCCTATGGAATCCCGTATCATGTCATAAGGAGAAATACCGAGATTTTCAGGGTCGCGCAAACTGTCGAGGATGATAATTTTTTCGTTTTGATCACTTATGTAAAACCGTACAGAAAGATCCCGCTCGAAAATGCTGTTAATCCATTCCATGCTAAACAGAATCACACCCATTACGGTTGCTTTCTTTACCGAGTCGGGTGCGGTGGCCGGGATGCCGTATTGTGATAATACATAATCCGTATATCTGTAAGTAGCGAGAATTGCCGTTCGGAAGGTATATAGATTACTTACCGATTGCGGACCGTATGCATTTGGGGCGTTTGAATTATTTATGTCGTCGAGGATTTCGCCGGATATTCGGGATGTTTCCGTTGGCGCTTCACAAGCGAAAGGTTCGGCTTCGAAAGTTTGATCTTCGGGGCGATACAGGATATGTTTCTCTTCGTCGTAAGGTTTCAGTATATATTTTCCCCGTCCGGGAATCAAAAGCAGGCCGGTTAATTTGTTTTGCGTATAGGTTAAAAAGAGTTTTTTTCCGGTTTTACTCGTTCCCCTAAAGGAAGCGATTCGGTATTTTTCTATCCATTTTTTCCGGCTCAAGGGCGACATTTCCATAGCAAATTCCTCAAAACGCCCTTCATCCGGTACCGGAAAACGCAATAGAAAGTCAGCCTTTTTTCCTGCTAAAGCTTCTTTTATTCCTCCCGAGTCACGGATGTCGATGTGCCAAAACGAATACTTTTCGGGCATTGGCTCCGTAAAAAACATTTTCCCTTTAACGGGTGTGCCGGCATTAATGCGTTGAAAAACCTGTGCTTGTAGCGGAACGAAAAAATACAGAAACAGGACAAAAAGTAAATCTTTTTTCATTTCCGTATTTTTTTTGGTTACCTCTTATTCGAGGTTCAAAAATTATACCAAAACGAAAAGATAATTGTTAAAAAAATATAATTTTGTTAAGCGCGCCGGGTGGAATTTCGGTTATTGTTTGTTTTCTTTCATTTCCTGAAGGATTCCGGTAGCCAAACCGTTTTGATCGATGAATTTTCGTATATTCCGGGGGATGTTTTTAGCGTCTTTGAAGTTGGTTTGTTCCAGCCGGGCGCCGAAGAAATTAACTCCCGTAAGGTCGGCACCGGAAAAATCGGCGCCTTCCAAATGTGAGCCTTTCATGTTGGCGTAATGTAATTGAGCGCCTTTAAATGAAGCTTCTTGAAATTGCGCTCCGGTCATATCGGCTTTATAAAAGTCGCAACTATCCAGAACGGATTTGTTCATTACGGTGCGGATAAGTCTTGCTTTGATAAATCTTGATCCGGTGAAATCGGATCCTGTCAGGTCGGCGTCTTTGAGCAGGGCGCCCGAAAAGTCACATCCGGTAAATTTGGAATACGGGGCTTCCATGCCGAACATATCGGCGCCTTTGAAGGAGGAACCGCTGTAGTCGGCAAATTCGGAAAAGACGTGAAAGAGTTTGGCTTGGTCGAAGCGGGCGTTTTTCAAAACGGCGTAGTCGAAACGGGTCCACCGGATATCCACCACTCTGAAATCGCTTCCGCTGAAATCACTTCCTTCACATTCGGCCGAGCGGAAGGTAGCCCCTCTGAAATCGGCATTTCTGGCCCGGATATCCGTCCAGAATACATTATCCAGTGTATCGAACCTGAAATCGTCGTTGTCCTGCGGCCACGCACGGAAACCTTTGTGCCGGGTAACGCCGGAAGATAAACGGGCAATGGAATCTATTTCGTCTTGCGATAAAAATTGATATAATTCTTTAATGCGCAACGTGTCTTTCCACGATACATCTTCTTTTGGTGTGGAATCTTTGTTCGTGCAGGCAGTCAATGACATACAAATCGATACGGAGATAATAGCATAAGTTTTCATGGCAAAAAAAACGTTAGACCACATCGTGATTTTTAAAATACCGGTGTCCCAGCCAAGCGAAAATACCTCCGGTGACGAGCGGATACAACACGGCATAGGCTATAAAAGCACTTCGACTCATGGTGTCCAGAATGTAGTATGACACGGGCCCCATTACGGTGAGTTTGGGGTCGAACAAAATTAAACTTCCGGTGCGGAACACTTGAAGCGGATTTAGCAATGCCGTCCAAATCACCGGCTCGGGGCTGATGCGCCACTTAAGGAGCAAACCGATGAGCAATATGTCCATAAAAGCCACCAAAAACAGCCAAATGATAAATGCCGTGCTCATGGCCATTTCTTGGGATTTGGTCACGGACGACAAATACATACTTAGGCCCAAGAAGAAGAACACCATTACGGCCAGCAAAACACTGTAGAGAACGAACAAATCCCACGGCACATCCAATCCTTTTACCAATCCCCACAAGGCCGCTCCCGTGAAAGCCAAAAATACGGGAACATAAATCACGAAAAAGCGTCCTAAAAATTTTGCCCAATAAAAACTCGGGAATGAAATGGGCAAAGAAAGCAAATATTCAAGGACGCCGTTTTCCCGGTCGCCCACTACCGAGCGAACGGTGGAAATCAAAACGTAAACGGGCAAAATAACCATGCTCACCTGTATGAAAGTAATCATCAACCTGCTCAACCCCACAAAACCTACCACTTGTGATTCGGTAATACCGGTGGCGAACATCACGGCTACAAAGACACCGAACAAGGCACTGTATATCCAGAAAGTTTTGGACCGAACATTGAGGTTGATTTCGGTTCTTAAAACTTGCAGTAAAGTATTTCCCGTCTTTATTTTCATTATTTTTTTGAATTTTGGTTCGTGGGGTGGGATGAATGAAAATTATCGTTTATTTTCCGCCGCCGCATTTACCTCCGCCGCATTTTCCCGGCGCACATTTCATGGAGCCGTCACCTCCGCTGACGGACATTTTTTTCTTTTTGATAAATTCGGCTCTTTTGGTTTTGCCTTCGGCAATGCGTTTCAAAACGGCTTTGAAATCGTATCCGGCTTGTTCTGATTTTGACTTTAAAGCGCCGTAGCCGTATCCCATCGGGGTTTCGTCACCGAACCGGTACCAGGCTTTTTCGGCATCAATCCAAGCTCCGGTTTCGGCATCCTGAATCCAAATTTTGTATTTCGTTCCTTTCCACGTATTAAAGTCTTCGTCGCGGATATCTTCGGCCAAACATCCCAAATCGTCGTACCAACGAACTTGGCCTCTTTCGTTGATGGCTTGCACGTTATAAGGCAAATCGGTCAAACCCATTTTGCACACATGACATACATCGCGGTCGAAATTAGGTTTTTTGGGTGAGAAATCCGTTTCTTTCCGGCAGGATATGACCAAAAACAAAACTGCGAGTGCTACAATGAACTTTTTCATAATCTTTTCATTTTATTTTTTAAAAATCGTCGTCGGATGTATGATAATCGTCGTCAAAAGCCTTGTCCACCACTATTTTTCCCAAATCCATTTCCACCAAACGATTGACCAAATGGGCGATTTCCTTGACGCGGTGACTACTTAAAATTAATAACGTGTCGGACGGGAGTTCTTCCAAATACCTTACAAGAACCTTGCGGGCCGCCGGATCCAAATTGGCCGTAGGTTCGTCCATCAACAGGATTTTCGGACGGCGCGACAGGGCCAAGGCTACCAATAATTTTTGTTTCATTCCGCCCGAAAGTTTAAGAAAAGGTTTGTTCCAATGTTTTTTAACATCCAAATTCAAATCGTCGGTGATACGATAGAAGGTATCTCTGTCACTTTCGGTAATGACCGAAAAAAAATGCATGATTTCTTTCACCGTCATAGCCAAGGGTGGCGGCATTTGCGGTACGAATCCTACTTGTTGCAATACTTCTTCTCTTTGTGTGCGCGGATTTTTATTCAAGACGGATAAAAAACCTTCATAGGTGTATAGTCCGAGGATACATCTGATGAGCGTGGTTTTACCGGCGCCGTTCTGCCCGATTAAAGCGATACGGTCACCGGCGTGGAACCGTATGCTCAGGTTATCGATGACGTTAACTTTATTAAAAGTTTTGGTCAGGCCTTCTACTCGGATTAATGTTTGACGTTCCATCTACTTGTTTTTGGTTTGACTTCCCAACATCTTGGTGGCGATTTGATAGCCCCAGCGGTTGGTTTTCCAATCTTTCAAACCGAAAGATAAGGCATTTCCGTAACATACGTCAATACATAAGCCGCATTTGGTGCAATCTCCTCCGGTAAAGTGTACTTCTTTGGTGGCGGCCCCTTTTTTGACAAACCAAAGTTCGTGCGGAACCAAACAAACGTCTTGACAGTCGCGGCAATGTCCGCATTTATCTAATTCGAACTTCACGCTCATGGGTGATAAGTCACCTACAAAACTGTATGTAACACCGATCGGACATACGTAACGGCACCAAAAGCGTTTGATTCCGAAAATTTCGTAGGCCAACAGTAACACGACCCAAATCAACGCCAATCCGGGGCCGTAAATCATGGCGCGGGACAGAATGCCTACGGGATTGAGGTTTTCAAACACCAATTGTTGGGTTAAAAAGGCGACGATGAGAAAGCCGGTCCAAAATACGTATTTTACCGTAATATCATAAGTTTTTTCCCTGATTTTACGCTTCTTTAAAATATAATCGTGAATGCGTTCGCCCATTTCGGCAAAAAAGTGATAAGGGCATACCCAAGAACAAAAAGCCCGTCCGCCGAGTAGCCAATAGAAGGTGAGTATGACGAAAAATCCTATCCAAAAATTAGTGGTCAGATGGGAAATAAAGCCGGTTTTGGAGCCGATAATCAGTTCTTGCGCCGAGTTAAACGGATCCATCAGATAAATGCCCAGGAGTCTCGAACCGCTGAGTGAACCTTCCAGAACACCCCAGCTCAAGTGGAAGGATGCCACAAAAAGCAAGTTGATAAAAATCAAAAAGGCCCAGCGAATATTTCGCCATTTGTGTTTATTGGGGTTTTGTTCTTGCCACTGCTTAAAGCTTATTCCCAGCTTTGCGTTGGGTAGTTCGTCTTTCTTTTTGGCGGGTAAGGGATTGAGTTTTTTGTCACCGGTCAAAAAATCGAATATAAATGACATGACTTCGTTTTTATTTGGTTATACCAACTCTTCTTCGGGTTCAATAACGATGGCTTTGGGTTGGGTAGGGCAGAGCATTTGACAAACCCCGCACCCCACACATCCTTCTTTGACTTCCGGCAAATATTTACCGTTGCCGGTTTCTTTAAGTTCAATGGCTTCATTGCCCAACGGGCAATATACCACACACAGATCGCACACTTCGCGCTTTACCATCGTTTCGGCGATATCAATACGCTCTTTGCTTCCGGGCGGTCGCAGTAAGGCGTGATGTTGTCCCAAAGGGCCTTCGTATCCTTTACCGTGATAGGCCAAACACATTTCTTTGTCCGTGATTTTGGCGATGCCCATGTCGGCCACCTTGCGCATGGCCAGTATTTGAAAACCGAAAGCATTGACGTTGGCGGGAATGTTTCCGTTGAACTTTTCCCTTAGTTCTTCAAAAGCCTTGTCGCCCGCCGATTTGAATATTTTGAAGTTGATGGCGCCCGTGGGGCAGGTTTCGGCACATTGAATGGCATCACACGAGAAATCGCAAGCTTGTATATTGGCGTCGATATAAGGTGTTCCGTAAGACAAATTACTGCTCCAATCGGCCAGTTTAATGGCGTTAACCGGACAAATCTGTACACACAATCCGCATTTGATGCAGGCATAAAGAAAATCGTCCTCTTTGATGGAACCGGGCGGACGCACTATCCCGGTTTTTTTTACACTGCTTTTGTCACGCAGGTAATAAGCGGCCGAACCCACCACGGCCAAAGACACTACCGCCGTTGCCGAGGCTTTGAGAAATTGCCGCCTGCTTATTTTTTTTGTTCCGTCTGCCATTATGTTTTGTTTTTTTGTTTTTTAAATTCTTTCAGGTTAAATACGGGTTTTTTGTCCTTCAAGATAAATCGCGGTTTGGAAAAAGGGGCTAATTTTTCCAAATAATCGATTACCGATAAAATCGGGCTTCCGTAAAAAAATTTCACATCGGGATTAAATTTCCATAATTTGGCGTGATATTCGTAAATTCTGTAGGGGAAGTCGCCTATATTGTCGCCGTCTTTATCATATCCGGCATAATCGTCCCAGTAGTTTTCAATCCATTTGTTCCGGTTGGCACCGCCGTTTCCGGTTACCGTCACGTGAACCAAATTGTCATGAAACATGTTGTTTCGGAATAAATTACCTTCCTGGTCCTTTAAAAATTCAATGCCTATGTTACAATAGGCGATTTCATTGCCCGAGATGGTGTTGGTTTTCCAAGGAACAAAGGGCGACACGTCAATGTAAATACCTCTTGAGGAGTAAATGAATTTGTTGTCCAAAATTTGATTGGAAGAAGTTTCTTTCATGCCCAAACACATGCCCGTAACGCCTTGACTGTTTTCGATGAGGTTGTTGTTCATTATGGTTTTTTCGCTGTACATCAAAAAAACGCCTACGGACGAGTCGGTGAAATGGTTGTGTGAAATTTGGTTGTTGTGCGAATACATGAAGTGGATGCTGTAACGGTTGCCTTTTCCGAAATTTCCTACGAATTTGTTTTCCTGCGAATACCACACCACCATATCCCTTACGTCGTACCAATAATTTTCCTGAACCGTGATGTTTTTGGAATACCACAAGCGGATGGCATCACCTTTCAGGCCTTTGGATTTTCGGCTTATGGATGTTATTTCATTGTGCAGGATTTCTCCGTTGCTGCTCCAAAACACATCGATGCCGAATAAGGTTTCTTCAATCCGGTTATTGATAATTCTAAAATTGTCGGCTTTGTTGATTTTAATGGCACAATCGATTTTGTCGGGCGAATCGTTAGAGTCTTTCAGATGCAGGTTTTGAACGGTTACGCTGTCGGCTTCGATGTATAAAACCGAGCGTATGTGACGGCCGGTTACGGTCACTTTGCCTTGGCCGTCGATGACGACGCGCGGCGTGCGTATATATGCCGGGCCGTAATACAAGCCGGGCTCCAATATTAAGGTATCTCCCGGCTTGAGGCCGTCCAGCAAAGGTTGAAGGTTACGGGGATTTTCTTTGGGCCCCGTCCAACCTTCAACCGGACTTGACAAACCCGGCTTGAAGGAAGCGTCGATTTGCGCTTCGGCCAAGCCGGTTATGACGAACAGCAAGAAAAAAATCCGTGTTTTCAATCTTCGAGGGATTTGATGTATTTGGATTTGAAACTAACGGCCAATAATACCAGGATAAAGCCTAGAATTCCCACATAAAAACCCGTGTCGGGGAATGAGAAGGTGGTAAACTGCGCTACTTTTCCTTCACCGAACACCGTGGGCATAAAGGGTTTGATACCGCTAAAAGCACCGCCACCGTGCAAGCCCAAATTGTGGCCGTACCAATACAAGTAATACACGTAGATGATTAAGAAGTAAAACGGAGCCAAGCCGGCCAAAATGGCGGCCCAAGCCAATTTTTTACGAGGCACGGCTATAAATAAAAGCATTAAAAGACCGAAAACTACGAAAAACCAGTGGGCGTTGCGCATGATTTTGTCCAAAATCTTCAAAGCCGTAGGTATTTCCTCGGGAGGAATCTTGTCGCCGGCATAAACGGGATAAGGCACGTGTTCACCGAATTCATTAACATCGTTAACCCCCTGCACGATGGGGAACATACCGATGAAATGGTTGATTTTGTTCATTTCAATCAGGCAGTCGGCACCGGCGTCCATAGCCAATTCCTCGCGTTCGCGCACGCCTTCGCATCCGTTATACACTCCGTTAAATTTAAATTCGATACGAATACCTTTCGGATACATGGCCTTGGGGTATTGGTGACTTTCCAATGCCACCCACCACATAGGCAAAAAATACAACGAAATGATGGCCCCCAGAGCCAAAACACCGAATAAAACGTAAAGAAGCTTAAAAATTTTGTTTCCCTGTTTCATAATAAAATATTTTATTCAAATGTATCAAATTATTTTGTTTAATTTCAGTAACTTAAGTTACGCAGTTCAAAAAAATTAGGCAGTCATTCCGACTGCCTAATTTTCCAAAGAAAATCATGAATATTAGCTCTTGGCTGCCTTTTCTTGATCCATTTGCGCCGATTTGGCTTTCATGTATTCGATGATTTTATCCACATCCTCCGGATCCACGTTTTGGTCGGGCATTCGGAGTTTGTAGTATTTTATCATTGCTTGAATGTCCGCATCGTTAAACTTGGCTTCGGGATCCAGTATCCACTCTCTCAACCATTCGTCGCTTCGGCGCTTGTGAACGTTGTAAAGGTCGGGTCCGTTGAAGGGTTCGCCGAACTTATGACAAGCGTTACATCCGTAGTTCAAGAATTCGATTTCACCCGGAAGCATGTTTTTCAACTCGATGGACGAAGGTTGGAAAGCTTGCACTTTTTTATCCCAGTTTACACGTTCGGAGTATGCCAATACGCGTTCGTTTTCGGCCGCTTGGTCGAAGTTCACCGTTAGCAATCCGATTTGAACCCTGTCCGAAGGATCATACTGTTTGTCCAACATAATGGGATAAACTCCCGATTTTTCGGCTTTGAACTTCAAGGTTGCGGTTTCACCGGGTTTGTAAGGATACATTTTGTCGTATGAAGCGATTTCATACACATACGTATCATACAGGCCTTGGTCCAAGTTGGTCAAATGAATAATTACGGTTTGCCCTTGTTTTACGGTGATATCGGAAG
>JAMONI010000202.1 GCA_027065935.1 Flavobacteriales bacterium
TTATACACTTGGATTGACTTTACTGCTGGCATTGTTCGTATTGCATAATGCACACACACAAAACAAACAGTGGGTTTTGGGAAGCGGATATTATATTTTCTCGAACTTCAACAAGCTCCATCCTTTTTTCGAGGACAAAAATTCGTACGGAAGTTTGTTCTTATCCGCCGCATACCGGTATGAAACGAAAACATCACGCACGTGGAGCGCCCGAGTGGAATGGCACCGCACTCGAGCCGAATTCTATCACCGGTATCAAGACATCCTACACACGCTTAAGCAATCCGAAAATTTACTCGTCTTTAACCTGACCGGCGGATTTCCCCTTTTTTCATCACCTTTGTCATTTCAAATCGGCTTGGCATTGACGGTCCTAAAATGGGGGCGTTATCAATACGTGATTACTCAAAACCGACAAACCCTTTATGAAGACGCCGACAATACTTACAGAAAGTATATTTATCGGGATAGAGCGTATGCCACCTTCGGGCTGACTTATGACATCAATGACATCTGGGCGGTAAAACTTTATACTTATCAATCGACAAATCCTTTGGCTTTTTGGGGATTGGGCATAAATTACAAGTTTCCCGTCAGGCGCTAAATCATTTTCCGGCATAATGAACCGGGAGTTTCAACAAGGGCAGGCCTTTTTTTTGCAAG
Source organism: Flavobacteriales bacterium (assembly GCA_027065935.1). Taxonomy (GTDB): domain Bacteria; phylum Bacteroidota; class Bacteroidia; order Flavobacteriales; family Flavobacteriaceae; genus JAADED01. The sequence goes on from JAMONI010000202.1 coordinate 664, forward strand.
CGAAAATTCATACCGTCAATCCCTTGCAAACCGCCCGTATGAACGGCCAAAATTTTTGTTTCCCGTGTAAAATGCCCTTTTTCAATCATATCGAACAAACCGTATAACATTTTTCCTGTATATACCGGATCTAAAGGAATGCCGGTTTGTCTATAAAAACGGTTGACGAATGTAATCAACGCTTCATTTATTTTGGCAAATCCGCCGAAATGGTAATCCCTTATCAAGGTCCAATTGTTTTTTCGGACATACTTACGGATGTCGTGCTGTAAGAAATTCTCTTTTAAAGCCGGGAAACCCAAAACTTTTTGACGAGGCATCGAAGCATTGATAATGCCTGCAATGGTTCCGCCCGTGCCTACGGCACATGCGATGTAATCGAATTCCGCATCGTTTTCGTTCAAAATTTCTTGGGCGCCCTTTACGGCCAACTCGTTTGTTCCGCCTTGCGGGACCAAGTAGAAATGTCCGAACCGTTGCTTGAGATTTTCTATAAAATCCGCCGTTTCTTTCAAGCGATATGTGGTCCTGTCCACAAAATAAAACCGCATTCCCTGCCGATGTGCAAATGCCAACGTTGGATTTTCCGTAATCACTTCTTTTATCCTGCCGGCCAGCTCGTTGCCTCGAATAACACCGATGGTTTCAAAACCGAAAGCGCGTCCCGCGGTGGCCGTAGCCGCAATATGATTGGAAAAAGCCCCGCCAAAAGTCAAGATACGCTTATACCTCTTGCGCTTGGCATCAATCAAATTGTAAAATAACTTGCGATACTTGTTGCCCGAAATATGTTTGTGCAACAAATCTTCCCTTTTTACAAAAAGCATAACTCCTTTTTCTTCCAAGAGCGGATGCGAGACTTTTTGATTTTCGGATTCTTTTTTCGGTAAAATCATCCCTCTATCTCAAGTAAAATTTTTTCAAGGGCTTCCTTGTACCCGGCCAATCCTTTGCCGATAACACGAAACTTCACCACATCCTTGATATACGAAATCTTTCTGAAATCTTCACGTTCGTGAATATTGCTTATATGCACTTCCACTACGGGAATTTCGATAGCGGAAACCGTATCGCGCAATGCAATGGATGTATGCGTGTAAGCCGCCGGATTAAAGATCACCGCATCAAACCGGCCGTCGGCCTGTTGGAGCTTGTCAATCAAATCGCCCTCGTGGTTGCTTTGGAAATATTCCAATTGGGTTTGGGGAAATTGTTTTTTCAGTTGTTCAAAAAACACTTCGAAAGGTATCGTACCGTAAATTTCAGGTTGGCGCTTGCCCAATAAATTCAAGTTAGGCCCGTTGAGTATCAAAATCCTTTTCATCGAATGCAAGTCTTATTCGTAAATCAAATATTTTTGTCTGACTTTTTTAAAAGCATCCAAATCCGCCTGCCAGGTTTTCTTGATTTCTTCAGGTGTCATTCCTTGTTCGATTTGCCGTCGCAACAAGGAATTGCCCGCAATACGTTCAAATCCTTTTTTAAAAAACCGCGCCTTTTCGGAATAGTTGCGGTAGGCCCATAGAATCCAATCCAATTCGATTCCTCTGGGTGGCGTAATATTTCGCAAATCTTTTCCGTAGCACTTTTTTCCCCTGTGTTTCGGATACTTGGCACCTTCATTGGGTTGCGGCACAAACCAAAAATCCGAAGGAGGCAG
>JAMONI010000203.1 GCA_027065935.1 Flavobacteriales bacterium
AACAGCATGGGAATGTATTATTATTTCATCCGGCAAAACGATACGGCAAATTACCTGCCCCAAAAAGGCGATCAGGTGGTGATGGAATACGGATTGTATTACATCGAAGGCGATACCATTTATTTGCCCGAAGAAATCGGCATCCGGACCTACACGGTGGACAAAGAAGAATATTTTGCCGGACTGCGCGAAGCGGTCAAAATGATGAAAGAAGGCGAAGAAGCCGTATTTTTCGTTCCTTCCTATCTCGGTTACGGACTGCTGGGTGATGCCGAACGCATTCAAGGCAATACGCCCTTGAAATTGCACCTGAAAATTCATAAAATTACACCCAAAAAAAATACACAATGAAAACAAGTCTTACTATGATTTACATGATGAGCGTTATTTTGTTTGCAGGATGCAAGTCACAGAAATACAAAGACTTGCCCGACGGCTTATATGCCGAGTTTCAAACCGAAAAAGGTGATATTTTGGTCAAACTCGAACCGGAAAAAGCACCGGTAACCGTGGCCAATTTTGTTAGCTTGGCCGAAGGAAACAACCCCTTCGTGTCCGAAGCATATAAAGGCAAACGTTTTTATGACGGCGTAAGTTTTCATCGCGTGATAAGCAAAACCAACGGCGACGACAAAGACTTTGTCATTCAAGGAGGCGACCCTACCGGAACGGGCGCCGGAGGACCCGGATACCAATTCGACGACGAAATCAGTGACCTGAAACATTCGGCCGGTGTACTCTCAATGGCCAACAGCGGGCCCAATACCAACGGAAGTCAATTCTTCATCACCCTGACCGAAACCCCTTGGCTCGACGGCCGGCATACGGTGTTCGGCAAAACGGTCAAAGGATTTGAAGTGGCCAAAGACAAAATCAAGCAGGGTGACAAAATCATCAAAGTGGAAATTATTCGCAAAGGAAAAAAAGCCAAAGATTTCGACGCGGTAAAAGTTTTCAGCAATTACATGAAAAAAAAACAAGCCGAAATAGAAGCGGAAAACGAAGAACGCCAAAAAACGGCCGAGCAATTCAAACAATGGGAACAACAAGCCGAAACATTTCCCGACGGATTGAAAATCTACAAAATCAAAACCACCGAAGGCAAAAAACCCGTCAGAGGTCAAGTGGTTAGCGTGCATTACAAAGGTTACTTCAAGGACGGACGTATGTTCGATTCGTCCTACAAATACGGACAACCGTTCAGCTTCAAGGTGGGCGTGGGACAAGTAATTCAAGGTTGGGACGAAGGTATAATGAAGTTACGCGAAGGCGAGGAAGCCGTACTGTTCATTCCCGCTTACCTGGCCTACGGCCAACGCGGTGCGGGCAACGTAATCCCCCCGGATACCGATTTGGTGTTTGTCGTTAAGCTGGAAAAAGTAGGCTCGTAATTCCTGTCGATTGTATTTTGTTTATTAAGTCAAAATCATTAACTTTATAGTGCATAAAAAAAACTTCATACAATTATGGAAAAGAAAATCAATTACCTTAGCGATTTGGAGTTTAATCTCGACACATGGAAACGTGAGTTGAAATTTCACCGTGACGAAATGGATTCCTTTCAGGAAAAATTGGAAGAAGTGGCCGCCCGGAAGGATTTGGATAAGAACGCTTTGGCCAAACTCGAACGTTTCCAAAACAAAATCATGCGCGAACGAAAAGTAATTTCCGATTTGTTGCATAAAATCAAAGAAAAGCGATTAAATCTTAAAACCGCCGACATCAACGAACCGCTCGACGGACGCTTATATCGCGAACAACAACCCCTGCGTGAAGAAATGCGCACTTACATCCGCCTCCACTACGATTTTAAAGAAGAAATGATGGACTTCTTTACCGAATGGTTGGATAACGACTAAATCTTTTGCAAGCTATCCGCGCACAATAGCCGCCTTTACCGGCGGCTTTTTTGGTATGGTTTTCGTAATTCGAAGAATTATGTTTAATTTTGATAAACTCATTCGCACAAACATGGACATTATCATCATCGTATTGGGTGTCGTTTTGATTGTTCTCGGCATCATAGGTTGTATCTTACCGGTACTGCCCGGGCCTCATCTGGCTTGGGCGGCGCTTTTGCTCTTGCAGTTTACCGGAAGTATTCCTCAAGATTGGGATATGGTGTGGATTACCTTTTTCGTAGCCACTGCCGTTCAAGTACTCGACTATATTATTCCCGCCTTGGGAACAAAAAAATTCGGTGGATCCAAATACGGCGTGTACGGAGCGATGATAGGTTTGATATTCGGACTGATTACGCCCATCCCCTTCGGGGTGATTTTGGGGCCGTTTCTCGGTGCGTTGACCGGTGAACTGATAAAG
>JAMONI010000204.1 GCA_027065935.1 Flavobacteriales bacterium
CATTACGACGTCCAACCGGCCGACCCGATAGCCCTATGGGAATCCGACCCGTTTGAACCGGTTATTAAAAAAACGGATATCCACCCCGAAGGTGCAATATTCGCCCGCGGCGCTTCCGACGACAAAGGACAAATGTTCATGCATATCAAGGCGTTGGAATTTATGATTTCCCGAAATATATTACCGCTGAACGTAAAGATGATGGTGGAAGGCGAAGAAGAAGTAGGCTCCGAAAGTTTGGCTTGGTATGTGAAAAATAACACGGAAAAACTCAAAAACGACATCATTCTGATTTCCGACACGGCCCTCATCGACAAAAACGTCCCGTCCATCACGGCGGGATTGCGCGGGTTGGCCGCTGTAGAGGTTAGCGTTCAAGGTCCCGACAGGGATCTGCATTCGGGATTGTACGGAGGCGCCGTTGCCAATCCGGTTAATATCCTTGCCCGGCTCATCGCCCGGATGCATGATGAAAATAACAGAATTACCATTCCCGGTTTTTATGACAAAGTAGTGGAATTTTCGCCCGAACTACGTCAGCTTATCAATTCCATACCTTTTGATGAAGAAAAATATAAAGCATCCATCGGCGTTAAGGCCCTATGGGGAGAAAAAGGATTTACCACCCCGGAACGCGCATCCATCCGCCCCACCTTGGACGTAAACGGCATTTGGGGCGGTTATACCGGCGAAGGCAGCAAAACCATTATTCCCTCCAAAGCTTCGGCCAAAATAACCATGCGCTTGGTCCCCGACCAAGAACCCGACGAAATAAGTGCGCTTTTTACGGATTATTTCAAACAAATAGCACCACCGTGCGTTCAAGTGGAAGTTAAAACGGCACACGGCGGTTATCCTTATATGATGCCCGTGGATCATCCCGGATACAAAGCGGCGGAAAAAGCCCTTGCCAAAACCTTTGATTCCGAAGTTTACCCGTTCTTTACGGGAGGAAGCATTCCCATCGTCCCTTTGTTTGAAAAAGAATTAGGCGTCAAATCGGTTTTGATGGGATTCGGTTTGGATTCCGACCGTATTCATTCCCCCAACGAAAACTTCGGATTGTGGAATTTCTTCAAAGGCATCGAAACCATTCCTTATTTTTACCGCTATTTTAAAGAAGATTTCGACAAGTCATGAATGTAGAAAAATATCGAAAAACTTTCGAGCGATATTTGAAAGACGTCACCTTTCCGGAACATCCGGAAAATCTATATACCCCGGTACGGTATGCTTTGGAAACCGGCGGAAAAAGAATTCGGCCCGTGCTGACCATGATTGCTACGGAAGGCTACGGAAAATCCGTTGTAGATGCCTTACCGGCAGCATCTACGGTAGAAATTTTTCACAATTTCACCTTGCTCCACGACGATGTTATGGATCACGCATCATTAAGGCGCGGAAAAGAAACGGTACATAAAAAATGGAATAAAAACATTGCCATGCTCTCCGGTGACGTGATGATTTTCATCGCACAAAAACTACTCGAAGTTTATCCGCCCTACGTGTTCAGAAGTTTACAAAGCTTGCTTAACCAAACCGCTATGGAAATTTGTGAGGGACAACAAATGGATATGGATTTTGAAGAAAGTGACGAAGTCGCGCTATCGCAATACATGGAAATGATCAAGCGAAAAACCGCCGTGTTGTTAGGCACTTCGTTGCAATACGGTGCCATTATCGCCGAGAAAAACGCCAAAGAACAATACGTACTTTACGAAGCCGGAGTCCATTTGGGCGAAGCTTTTCAAATCGCCGACGATTATCTGGATACTTTCGGCGACCAAAAATTCGGCAAAGAAAAAGCAGGTGACATCAAAGAAGGCAAGAAAACCTATCTCTACGTAAAATTGCTTGAAAAACTTAAGGATAAGGTTAAGAATGAGTTCGTTGTTCTTTACAATAAAAAAGACAAATCCGACTCGGAAATCAAACGTATCATCCGTTTTTTTTCGGACTACGGCATTCCGTTATCCGCCAAAAACGAAATCCAAATCAAAACCCAACAGTTCATCAATTTAATCAACAGCACCATGCTCGATGCCGAACACAAAAAACTTTTAATCAACATGGCGGAAGACTTATCGGAAAGAGTGGTGTGATGTTAATAAAAATTTATATATTTGTCCATATTGACAAACTCAAAAATTAAAAATCATGAAAAAAATTTTGTTGTTGCTTTTAGCCTTTTCTCTTTTGGCAGGTAAATGTAAAAAAAACGACGACCCTGCCGATGACGGCGGTGATGAACAAGTGTACGAATGCTTGCCCGAACAATTAAATTATACGGATCATGTGGACCCTTCCGACAGTGACCAAACCCTTTACACTTATGAGGGCAACGCAATCAAAGAAAAGAAACTCAACTTTACCGCCAATGACGGCACGCCCGGCTCTTATACTTACAAATACTATTACATTGACAAAGCTAAGGGACTTCTTGACAGGATTGAAGTTTTTTCAAGCGGGCAACTAGTTGCGAAATTTTTATATACCATTCAAGGCGATTTAATTGTCAAAAGAAAACTTATCGTGGTATCTCAATCAGGTGATACTTGGTTTGATGCTTGGGAAGTCTTTTATACATATGACAGCAACGGAAAAATGATCAGGTTGCAAGTTAAAGATTACGACTTGTGGGACGAAGATGACGACGGCACACCCGAACCTACCGATGAAACGGCCGTTTATACCTATACGGGAGATAATGTGACAAATATCAAGTGGTACGATACCGCCGACATGAATACCGTTAAAGAAGAATACGACTTCGATTATGATACGGGCAAAAGAACGTTTGACAATGTGGTTACTCAAACCTACCCTACCACCCGGGTGAATAACGTGACCCATACGGTTAGAAACATATACGGAAGCAATCCTACCACGGAAGAAACCTTTACTACGATTACCTATAACAATAAAGGATTCCCCACTTCCTTTGAAGTAAAAGACGACAGAAATAATCAATTATCGACCCTTGCCGTTACTTACGAAAATTGCGATTAACCCTGATAGCTTGAGAATTGCCTATAGGACTACCGTTGCGGTAGTCCTATTTTTTTCGTGCGCCGAAAATCCCCGTGCCGATGCGGATGATATTGGCTCCGTTACGCAGAGCGATTTCGTAATCGTGGGTCATACCCATGGATAAAAATTCGGCGGTTGGCACTTGTTTTCGTAGCACATCAAACTGGCGTTTCAGGTAAGCGAATTCTTTATCTACCTTTCTTATGTCGGGTGTGTTAGTGGCCATACCCATCAATCCCTTGAGTAAGGTATGGGGAAAGAGTCCGGCCCGGTATTTCTCCAGAAGTTCGGAATAAGCCTCTTCGGTCAAGCCGAATTTGGTTTCTTCTTCGGCTATTTTGATTTGAAACAAAAACGGTATCACCCGGTTGTGTTTCTCCGCTTGCTTATCTATCTCTCGTAATAATTTTTCGTTGTCCACACTATGAATAAGCCAAACGTAAGGGGCGATGTATTTTACCTTATTACGTTGCAGGTGACCTATCATGTGCCACCGGATATCTCCGGGCAGAAGGGGTTGCTTTTCCCTTAATTCCTGCACTTTATTTTCGCCGAAATCCCGTTGGCCGCAGTTGTAAGCCCGACGTAAGGTTTCAACGGGACGGGTTTTGGATACCGCCACCAACAAGCCGTCCGGGGGGAGTAATTTTTTATAAAATTCGATCTTCTTACAAAGCTTGTCCATAAGTTAAAATTCATAAATAAACAAACCCGTAAGAAGTTTGGGATCGATATAAGTGCTTTTAGGAGGTAATGTAAGTCCTGCGTCGGCTACGGATTTGATTTCGTTAAAAGTGAGAGGATGCATGAAAAAACTCACCGTACATTGTTTTTCCTTAATACTTCGTAGCACACACTTCAGGCCCGGTTTTCCTTCGTGATAACGGATGATTTTGTTATTTCTCGGGTCGTTGATTTTTAAAATTCCTTGAATGATTTCGTCATTTAGGACCTCCACGTCGTTTTTTCCGTTTTTCAAGTTCTTTTCCGGTATGGTTATTTTATAATAATCGCCTTGCAGGAGTAATATCATTTCGTGTTTGCCGGGTTCTTCGAACTTGTCGAGTTTTTCAACTTTAAATTTTTCTTTAAGGCGTTCCAAGAAGATTTTTTCGTCCAATCCGTTCAGGTTTTTCAAGCCGCGATGAAAAGGATAAATTTTCAACCTGTCGAAAGGGATAAAGAACGAGAGCAGGTAGTTATATGCTTCGTTTCCGGTGTGGTAGGGATTGGCTTTTTTCATTTCTTCTTGCATGGCCAATGTGCTTTCCACCCGGTGATGTCCGTCGGCAATGTATAAGCGTTCTATCTTTGAAAACGCACGTTGCATAGCCTTCAAATCGTCGAAATCCGAAACCAACCATGCTTCGTAAACGGTTCCGTCGGTTGTGGAAAATTCATATTCGGGTACTTGCCCGATGTATTTATCCTGCAGTTCGTTAACCTCAGGATCGGAAGGATAGGTAAGCATTACCGGATCGGCTTGAATTCTGACGTTTTTCAAATATTCGGCAAAGGCTTGCACGCGTTTTTGCAAGGTTTTTTCGTGTCGTAAAATCCGGCCCCCCTTATAGTCTTCGACGGATGTTAAACCGACAATACCTACAAATACGTTTCCGGAAACATCCGTAATCCTCAGCACATATAAAAACGGTAAATAATCCTGTACGTAAATGCCTCGTTTTTTGAATTTCCCGAACTGTTTGCGAATGGCTCTGTATTTTTTTTCTTTCGGCAAACGCCGGATATAAGAACTGGCGATTATGTTTAAAAAAGAATACGGGTTGGTTTTGATGATGCGGTTTATTTCATGTTGGTTATATTGTTCGTAAGGATAAGAAGGAACGATACACACTTTGTTCCTCACGGGTCTGACGGCTTGAAAGGGTTGAATAATGGCCATATTTCCGTTTTTCAACGAAAAAATATAAATAAAAACAAACTGTGTTTCTGATACAAATCAGAATAGGGGTAATTTTTATAACTTCCTATAATTTTCTTTGGGTGTCCATCCTATTTTTCCGTCGGATAGCCTTATTTGCGCCCAAAAATCTTCTTCCCGAAGTATCTCTATTTTCTCTCCCGGAAATAATTTTTCTTGCGCTCCGGAATTGAGCGAAGGTTCGTCATACAGCCGTGCTTCTTTCTTCATAGCGACAGCATAGTTGCGATGCTCCAACCGGTAAGCCGAATAGGCCGAAAACAAGAAAAACAACCATAACAAAACGAAAAACGGAAACAAATAAAAGGCTGTTTTCTTATACGTAACCTTTCGGGCATGCAAAAACACGGCCAATGATATCAATGCTGCCAATAAAAAAAGAAAACTCGTGTAGGTCCACACATCGGAACGGTACATCCGGACAAACTTCTTCCACCACTTTTTGTAAAAAATCTCGGGTAATGCTTCCCTGCTTGCTTGAAGTCCTCTTCTTACCACGTCCAAACTTTTACCGGCCGGCTTGTAGGACGGATCCAAACGTAAAGCTTTTTCATAGTAATAAACGGCATCGAGCAAACGGTTTTGCCGGTAAGCCACGCGGCCTGCGTTGTAATATAACTCGGGGGCATGGTATCCGGTTTTCGGAATTTCGGCATATAAACGTTCGGCCTCGGCATAAGCTTCCCTGTGGAAGAATTCGTTGGCCAACCGAAACAGACTGTCTGCTTTTTGCCGTTGGCCCCAAACCCCGACAAAGCACAAGAAAAACAAGGCGAAATATTTCCTTTTCATCCTTTCAATGTTTTGTCCAAATGCTTCAATATTTCTTGCAATTTTTCCAAATCGGCATCCATGTCATCCGCTGAAACCGGTGCGTAACGCACACTTTGAATTTTTTCCCAAAACCCGCTTAATTCTTGAATGATTTCGGATGAAACTCCCGATGTTTTAAGTTCCCGCTCGATATGATTCCGGGTTAATTCCACCGGTTTTAATTTCAATTTGTTTTGAAAATACAGCAGTAAGATTTTTTCCAAGGTACCATAAAACCTGTCTTTATTTCCGGTGTTGGACCGGGCCTCGGAAAACAGTGAGTTGATTCGTGAACGGTTTTTTCTTTGTGCAACCAATCCGGGATTTTGCAGAATCTTATTTCGGATGAATTTGGTGATAATCAATAAAATCAAGATAAATAAAGCCGCATAATTAAGTCGCCAAAACCATTTGGAATTGAAAAAATCCTCTTTATCGACGGATTGCCATCGAGGACGGGTAGCCAACGACATGCTTGTGGAAGCCTGCGGTGTTTGAATTCGGACATTAGCATTTCCGCTCACATTTTCGCCGTACACTTGCAATATTTTTTCTTGCGATTTTAGCGTGACATAGCGTTTTTTTTGCGGATCGAAGTAGGTGAATTTTACGGCGGGAATGATATATTTTCCGCTTTTTTGCGGAATAATAGTATAAATCTTTTCGATACTTCCGGTATAACCCGACGGAGTGGCTTTTATTTTTCTGTTTTCTTCGGGTTCAAATACCTCGAGGTCGGCGGGGAGGCGAATGTCGTTGATATCGAACATTCCCAAGTTTCCTTTACCCGAAATTTTCAAGCGTAAAGCCGTGGTTTCGCCGGCTTTTACACTATCGTTTTCCAAAACGACATCCAACTGATAATTTCCCACGGCTCCCGTAAAGTCGGAGGTTTTGTCTTCTTCGGGCAAAGCTTCCACCCGAACCATTTTGGCCCCTGACGTCAAACTTACCTGCCTGGGCACTTCCACCCATTCTTTGAAGAAACCGAATACCCTTTCTTCGTAAGTGATTTCGGTTAGTTCCAGTTTCATCGGTTTGATTTTCAGTGTTCCTGACTTTTGAGGTATAAGCAATACCCTCGAAACCGTATAAACTCTGTAGAGTACACCATCGACGGTTTGTTCTGCGGGACCTTCTATATCGTCGTTCAGACGTTCGGACCAAAATCCCTCGAACTCGGGATTTTTTACAAAGTTCAAATTTCCCGCTCTGACATCGTTTTTAATGTAGAGCTTAAACGTAACGCTTAAAGGCTCACCTATATAGACTTTGGAACGGGACAGTTCGGCCGTAAAAAAAATATTTTTCGATGCGGGAATATCGGGTGGCGGATTGGCGGTGCCGTTCCCTTTCATTACGGGACTTTCGGCCTCTTCGGTGACATTGATTTTCAGCGCTTCGGTCTCATAGGTCTTACCGTCGATAAGCGCCCGGGCCGGTTCGATATCGAGCAATCCCTTGCGTTTGGGTTGCAGAATATAGGTATAGGTCTTTTTGAATTCGCTCTTTCCGTTCACCCACATATAACTTTGTGATACGCTGGGCCCCATCACCACATAAAAATCATTGAACGAAGGAGGAGTAAACTGTTCTTCGTTGCGGTTCAGCACAAAATCCACCCGCAAACGCTCGTTCAGGGCGATTTCGGTTTTGTTGGTTTTGGCATAAAAATCCGCTTGTCCTAACATCCACTGGGGCAATATAATCAGGATAAGCGCCAAATATTTTTCAAACCATTTCATAAGCAACGGTCATTTTGACAGCGTTTTTCTTCGGTGAAGATAAAAAATCACCGTTAAAATTTCGAATTTTCACAAGCAAAAAAAGTGCCTAAACGCTTGAAAAGAAAAAAAGTGCATTATCCGGGCAGTAGGTCCACATACCAAAATCCCGTGTCCCAAGCTTTGCTCCGGGATTTGTTGCCAAAGTTCCGGCTGTCCTCTTTGGAACAGGGTTTGTATTCCCGGTAGGTTTTTTCTCCCAACGAAAAGGATACGGGAAATTTAAAAAACGGCGCGTTGTGTAGAAAAGTATGGAACTCACCGTTTTCGCCGCACCAGTCCACGTCGGAAGGCAAATCGCACAAAAAACGCCGGTCAAAATTTCTGCCTACGTAAGTATTGTCGAAATATTTGGCGTTTACCGTGATTACCACCGGCTCCAATTCGTAATCGAGTATTTCCAAGGCCATCGTGCGCGTGTCGTAGCCCCAAACGGGGAATTCGGCTTTCATACCCGCCTTGTTCATTTGTTCCTTACGGTATTGCTTTAAATCTTCCAAAAATATATCTCCGAAATAGCCCGTAGTAAAGCCTTCGTCCTTGAGTTGCGATAAGGTTTTTCGCATAATTCGATTGTATGATTCCATAGAAACATTCTTGGACAAAGGTATTTTCAAAAGTTCGATGCCAATGGAACGGGCTTGTTGCTCGAGCAATTCCACACGCAAGCCGTGCATGGACACACGCTGGTAATCGGCATTAACCGTAGTAAGTAGCAGATCGGGGCGTATGCCTTCTTGAAGCAGTTTAAGCAAAGCAAAACCGGCGTCCTTCCCGGAGCTCCAGCTTAAAAAAGTTTTAGACACCCGAAGTCTTTTTTAACTTGGCCGCAATGTAACGTGCCGTAATTATTACGAGTGCCAATGCAAATACAAACAGCAGATAAATGTCATCGTCTATAGGAACACCGGGCGGAGGCGGAGGCCCCTGCGCTAACATTCTAGCCGAAACTAATGATATAATATAGAAGCAAACCTTTTTCATAGACTCTTTTATGTGGACCCAGCAGGGCTCGAACCTGCGACCCCCTGATTATGAGTCAGGTGCTCTAACCGGCTGAGCTATGGGTCCGGTTTTAGTTAATGGCAAATATATAAATTATTTTTTTTCAAAATTTAAATTTTGCCGTATTTTTTTTCCCAATACTGCGGACTTGACTTTTTACTTACCTGAAACCACAGGTCTTGATTGACAATTCTTCCGTCGGGCATTTTTAATTTTCTGGCATAAATCCATATGGTCGGATTGAAAATCAAGTCCGTCACACCAATTGTAAATGTCAAAGGAGCTTCTTCGTTTTTTCGTTTGTCTTCCTGCACCAAAACTTCAAAACCGTTGAATTCCAACAAGGATTTTAAAAATTCCATACGTTCCTTGGAAATTCCCTTCTCAATAATCGTGCCACGCTTTCCCGAAATTTCTCCGAATTTATGTTTTCCTTCCAGTTTCATAACGGTAATCATTTACAAAATTTCACTTATCTTAGCGATATATTCGTATAACGGACTGTATAACCCGATGAGTATCAGGCCTACGGCCAAGATAATAAAACCTATCTTGGAATAAACATCCGACTTAAAATACGGGATGGGTTGTTCGCTTGTTCGCAGAAAAGCCGCTCTGACGGGCAACAGATAATAATAAAGCGATATGGTAACGTTGACAACGGCCAAAAATACCAACCAATAATACCCTTTGGCTGCAGCGGTGGAGTAAAGGAAAAATTTCCCGAAAAAACCGGCCACCGGCGGAATACCCGCCAAAGAAAACAAGGAAAGCATCAAGATCAAACTCAACTTGGGATTGGTTCTGTAAAGCCCCTCGTAATCGTCGATGTTTTCTTTGCCGCTATGCATGGCAATAATGTGTACTACACCGAATGCGGCCACATTGCTGAAAATATAAATCATCAAAAAGTATATTACCGTCTTTATTCCCAACACGTTACCTCCGATAACTCCCAAAAGGATAAAACCGGCTTGTGCGATGGATGAGAAAGCCAAAAAACGCTTCATGTTCTTTTGACGTAAAGCAAAGAAGTTGCCCGCAAACATCGTCAAAACGGACAGTAAATAAATGGCAATCGTCCAAGTTTGTTCATACCGGCGCAAGGTGATAAACAGCAAAATCATCAAAATGTAAACCGCAGCCGCTTTGGAAATAACAGACAGGTAGTTGGCAATAACCGTAGGAGCGCCTTCATAAACATCCGCCGTCCAAAAGTGAAAGGGTACCAGGGAAATTTTAAAGAAAATTCCCCCCAACATCATCATAAAACCGACAAGCTCCAAAAACGGCATTTCGGTGGCCAGTTGTATTTTATCGAAGTAAATACTGCCCGAGGTGGCATAAATTAAAGAAATACCGAATAACATGACGGCCGATGACATGGCGGCCAACATAATCATCTTTACGGCCGCTTCGGAAGACCTGCGACGATAGAACTCAAATGCCGCCATGCCCGCAACCGGCAAGGCCGACAGTTCCAACCCCAAATAAAACATCAGAAAGTCACCGGATGAAATCATAAAAAACAGGCCTGCAAGCGAACTCCATAACAATACATAAAATTCCGAAACGAAACCGTGCGGAATAAGCTTTTCTTTTACCCAAGTAACGGACTGCAGCATAATGAGCAAAACCCCTACCATAAGAGTGCTTTTGAGAAAGGCCACCAACGGATAAGTTTTAAACGAACCGCCGAACAGACCGCCTTCTTTGTCAAGCATGGACAAACTTGCCAAAAAAACACCGGCAAACAACAAATGAGCCGTATGGATGATCAGATATTTTTTGCTTTTGTCCGTAAACAAATCGGCTAAAATTAAAAGCAAAGCGGCAATGACCAATAGAATTTCATTTTGCATCAACGAAAACAATTGTTCCCAACTCATAGCCGTATTTTTTTACATAAAAGGTTTTAAAAAGTTTTCCACACCCGGTTCAATAAACTTCAACCACCAGAAAGGCAACACACCTATCAGCGTGATAAATAAAATCAAAATGTAAATGGCCGTGCGTTCGTACCAAAATACTTTCGGAATGTTTTTATGTTCATCTTCGGGTGGGCCCATCAACATCATACCCACAACGCGTAAAATATAAACCGCCGTTACTACAATGGAAGAAACGGCCAGAACGGTCAGTACTTGACTGAACAGGTCGCCGTTGAGAAAGCCTCCCATAAAGATATTCATCTCGGCTACAAAGCCGCTAAACCCGGGAAGTCCCAAGTTAGCCATTCCGGCAATCACGTAAGCCGTGGCTATGAAAGGGATGATTTTGAGCAGGCCGCGCATTTTTCGCACGTCGCGCGTATGCGTACGTCCGTATATCATTCCTATCAGCGCAAAGAACAATGCCGTAATAAAACCGTGCGAAAGCGATT
>JAMONI010000205.1 GCA_027065935.1 Flavobacteriales bacterium
CATCCGAAGGTAACTCGCCACGCCAAACGTTCAAGGCATACGGCGAAGTGAAAACAACCGTAACGGTGGGTTTTAAAGCCGATATTTTTTCAATCAAAGCTTTGGTATCCGGGCTTAATTTATACGGCTTCCAAGGATTGGTCGTATTTTTCAAAACCGCTATGACCACACGCTTATACGGTGCCAACCGGGACAAATCGTTTTCGCTTGAAATGTTTATTCGTTCCACCCGGTCGTAATTATTTAAAAAGGAAAAAAATATTTTGTCATCGTTTTTCAGTTCTCCCAACGGAACGTAAGCCGTTTTTTTATTCAAATCCCGGAAAGGAAGAAAATTTCTTTCGTTTTTGACCAAAGTAACGGCTTTTTCAAATGCAGTATAGGTCAAAACCGTGTCTTCCAATGTGCTGATTCGCTTGACGTTTTCTATGGGACGCCGTTTGTAGTCAAACAAGCCCGCCCACATTTTGGCTTTTAGAATTTTGGTTACCGATTCTTTTAGTCTTTCTTCGGATATAATGCCTTTTTCATAGGCTTTTTTGAAGTAAGCAAAACTTTTATCCGGATCTTTTGAGAACAATACCATGTCGTTTCCCGCCAAAAAAGCCCACAAGTCGGCTTGTTCGGGCGTGGTGAAATCGGCCACGCCTTTCATCACCATGGCGTCGGTCATAATGATACCTAAAAATCCTAACTTGTCTTTCAATATACCTTGCACGATAGGATACGATATGGTGGAAGGCACGCCGCGATAATCCAAAGCCGGTACCCGCAAATGTGCCACCATGACTCCGGTAAGTCCCCGGGGAATTAAAAATTGGTAAGGATACAATTCCACCGAATCAATACGTTCGTATGAAAAATCTACCGTAGGAAGGGTTTTGTGTGAATCTTGCGAGGTGTCGCCGTGACCGGGAAAATGTTTGGCCGTGGTCAAAACCTTTTCGTCCTGCAGGCCTTTCATTATCAAGTATCCTTTTCGGGCTACGTTATATTTGTCTTCACCGAACGATCGGTTACCTATAATGGGATTGTCGGGATTGGTATTGATGTCCACATCCGGCGAATAGTTCATCCCGTAACCCAGCAATTGTAACTGGCGTCCCATTCGCCTGCCTATGCGATAAATCAACGAATCGTCTTGCACCGCACCCAAAGTCATAAACCACGGAAAAGGCAACACAGAATCCAATCGCATGGCCAAGCCCCATTCGGCATCGATGGCCAAAATTACCGGAATTTTCGATTTGGATTGGATATAATTATTCATCTGCAAATGATCGCCGGGATGCCCTTTCAAATATCCCATACCGCCCATGTGCAAGTCTTCGATGTAATGCGCCATCAAGCGTCGGTTTTGCTCGTTATATTCCGAAGGAATACGCATCATGAACAATTGCCCGATTTTCTCGTCAAGGCTCATTCCGTTATACATTTTTTCCACCAATGCTTCCGCTATGGAGTCTTTATAAAAAGGATCGGGTTGTTGGGCATAAAAAAATTGAATCCATAACGCAAAATACACAATGAAATATCGCTTCATTTCCTCCGGATTTTAATTCTTGTGAAAATTACGAAATTTTCGGATTTCCCTAAAGTTCGTCCGATCAACAAACCGAAAAGGCTTTTTTATTAACTTGCAACCCCTATTGACCAAGCATGAAAAAACAAAACAATATTTACCCGATTCCCGCTCCCATTGTGTTTACTGCCCGGATATTGGAAAAAATCGCTCCGTCGGCCGCCGCTGCGTTTTCCCGTTTCTTTTTCAAGCGACCGCTAAAGCATTCCCTTCGCCCCGAGGAAAAAATTTGGCGTGACAAAGCCCAGCAAAACGAACTATTCATTGACAGCATCAACAAAAAAATCATTACTTATAAGTGGGGCGATGCCGGCCCTAAGGTTTTGGTCGTTCACGGATGGTCGGGACACGGCACTTCGCTCTGGAAATTAATCGAAAAATTGCTCGACGAAGGGTTCGAGGTTTATAGTTTCGACGCACCCGCTCACGGACAATCGCCCACATCGTCCACGCTCATGTTGGAATTTATCGAAAGCATCAAAGCTATGGACAAAACCTTCGGACCGTTTGAAGCCGTTGTAGGTCACAGTATGGGCGGTATTTCGGCGCTTAACGCAGTGGGTTCGCACGGACTGAAAACAAAAAAATTGGTTACCCTAGGCATCCCCGACAGTATCAAGAAAATTTTTTACCAATTTGCCGAAGTAATGGGACTCGGCCCCGGCATTGCCGAAAAAAACATCGAATATTTAAGCAATGTTT
>JAMONI010000206.1 GCA_027065935.1 Flavobacteriales bacterium
AACGAACCGGGAAATAAGAAACGCCCGGCTACGGGTGGCCCCTCGATTTATAAACCATTCGGAATGCTTTTCATATGAACAGGCAAGGGGATAAAATATACAACACGCTTTATCATAAGGAAAAGAAATTTACTTATATTTGTTACATAGTAAACATTTGATTCGATGAACAAAAATCTTTTATCTTCCGTTTTTTTTTCGCTGGCCATTGTGCTGTCGGCTTATATGTTGGCTTACGCTTTTATGCATCGTAACAAAACCGAAAAGAAAATTTCGGTGGTAGGATTGGGCAAAACCGATTTTACATCCGACCTGATTGTTTGGGAAGGCAGTTTTTCCACCTTTGACTCGGATTTAAAGCAAGCCTACGGCCGTTTGAACCGTGATAAAAAAGTAGTGGAGCAATATTTGACGGATAAAGGTATCGGTCGTGAAGAGTTTGTTTTTTCGGCCGTGAAAACCCATCCCAAAACCCGGGCCATTTACTCCGAAAGCGGTAATTATATCGGCGACGAGTTTTTAGGATACGAACTGACTCAAAATATCACGGTAAAGTCCGAAAAAGTGGAAACCGTTGAAAAAGTGGGGCGTGAAATCACCGAACTGCTCAACAAAGGCGTAAAGTTTTATTCGTATGCACCCCGGTATTATTACACCAAGTTGGAAGATTTGAAATTGGAAATGATATCGAAAGCCACCGAAAACGCCAAATTGCGCGCCGAAAAGATTGCCGAAAATTCGGGCGCCGCACTCGGTGAACTTATTCAAGCTCGCATGGGTGTATTTCAAATCACGGGACAATATTCCAACGAGGATTATTCTTGGGGCGGAACGTTTAACACCTCATCCAAAGAAAAAACCGCCAGTATCACCATGAAATTGGTTTATGAAGCGGACTAAATCGAATAAAATCGTAAATTTGTTGCGTTTGTAATGCACAAGTCATGAAAAAAGGCCCTTTGTATTTTGCCAAAATTCTTTTGTTCGGAGAATACGGAATCATTCAGGATTCCAAGGCTTTGGCCATTCCCTACGAATCCTATCGCGGCGGACTGAAAAAATCCGATTTGACCGACGAATTGCAACGTAGGTCGAACGAAAATTTGAAAAAGTTTTTTGCTTTTTTAAAACAACGTGCCGCAACAAATCCCGAACTCATCGATTTGGATTTCGACACATTCGAGCGCGATTTGAACGAAGGCCTTTATTTCGATTCCAATATTCCCGAAGGGTACGGTGTGGGAAGTTCCGGCGCCATAGTAGCGGCAATTTACGAACGTTATGCCAAGCGTAAGATTTCCGTTTTGGAAAATTTGACTTCCGACAAGTTGTTAAAGCTCAAATCCGTTTTTGCCGCGATGGAAGACTTTTTTCACGGCAAAAGTTCCGGCCTCGACCCGCTCAACAGTTACTTGAGCGTTCCCATACTCATTCACTCCAAAGAACAATTGGAAGCGACCGGAATTCCGCAAAAAAATCCTCAAGGAAAAGGAGCGATTTTCCTTATCGATTCGGGTCAAACGGGCGAAACGGGGCCTATGGTGCGGATTTTTATGGAAAAACTCAAAAACGAAGGCTTCCGAAAAGTGATGAAAGAAGAATTTGTTAAATACACCAACTCGGGCGTTCAACATTTTATTAACGGCGACTTTAAACAAATGCTCAAGGACGTGCGCCATCTGTCCCGGACGGTATATCATCATTTTAAACCCATGATTCCGGCCAGAATGCTTGACGTTTGGAAAAAAGGTATGGAAACCGGAGATTATTACCTCAAACTTTGCGGTTCGGGCGGAGGCGGATTTATCCTGGGCTTTACCGATGATTTTGAAAAAACCAAAGAACAACTGAAGGATTATAAATTGGAAGTAATCTATCGGTTTTAACCCAAGCCGATGACCCACCTTAACGAAAAACTTACCGGTCTTGTTTCGTTGGTTAAGTTGCAGAATGTAAGCGTTTTGCTTTTGGCCCAATTGCTTGTGGCACATTTCATCTTCGCCCCGGAATCGAGTTTTAATGCCCTTCTCGTTCAACAAGGTTTCATCTATATGCTCTTGGCTACGGGAAGTGCCATCACGGCAGGTTATATCATCAACCATTTCTACAATCTCAAACGTGATTTGATCAACCGTCCGCAACAAAGTTTGCTCGAACAAAAACTTTCGATGGACAAAAAGCTCTACCTGTACTTTTTCTTGAACTTACTTACCTTGCTCTTCGCATATTTTATTTCGTGGCGGGCCGTTTTGTTTTTTGCCGTGTACGAGTTTTTGATTTGGATTTATTTTCATAAAATACAACCCGTTCCGTTTTGGCACGAACTCACGGTAACCTTACTCACCGTATATCCTTTTTTCGGCCTTATGCTGTTTTTTAAATCCGTGAGCGGATTTGTCATTTGGGCGGGCATACTGTTTGTGCTTCTTCTGTTGCTGAAGGAAATTATAAAAAATCACTTGACGCTTCGCGGCGATGTCGCTCAAAATATCAAAACCGTTTTGGTGGCCAAAGGGGAAGGGTTCCAACTCAAAATGTTTTTTACCTTGATATTTCTTACCGGAATTGTGCTTTCGGTGTCGTTTTTGCGAAATTTTTCCGAAGCGTTCACGGTGTTTGTTTGTGCGTTTTACGTAATGTTGCTTGTGGTGTCGGTGTTATACTATAAAAAACATTACGTTTCGGCTTACACACTTGTCAAAGTAATCATTATTTCGGGCGTTTTTTCTTTGTTTTTGTTGCGCTAAGGCATAAATCGTGCTTTTTTTGAGTGGAAAGATAAGGCGTTTTGTTTCCATCTCGGAAGAATGAACTATCTTTAACAAAATTTTCTTGAAATAATTCCGGCGTCGATATGTCCGCTCGTTTTTCGCATCCGTTGTTTTTTTTGCTGATACGTTTTGTGACCTTGGGGTTGCGTTTTTTGTTTGTGGCTTTGTTTTTCAAGCACTCTGAGGCTTTGTTCGGAGAATTCAGCTTGATTGCCACTACGGTGATGCTTGGCGTTTACCTGCTCGGTATGGATTTTTATACCTATGCCCAACGGGAATTGCTTTCACGTAAAAACGGCGTTTCTTTTGTTTTTCTACATCAATTGCTTTTTTATCTGCTTCTTTACGTATTGGTTTTGCCTGCATTTTATTTGGTTTTCAAAAGCGGATTTTTAAGCAAGTCCTATTGGATTTTGTTTTACGCCGTTTTGGTAGGCGAACATTTGTCTTTTGAAGTACACCGGCTTTTGTTTGTGATGAAAAAACCTTTGGCGGCCAATGTCAACTTGTTTTTCCGCAACGGATTTTGGGTGTTGCCCGTCGTGTATTTTTTTCTGACGAAAAAAGATATTTCGCTCCACAGCATTCTGATATTTTGGTTGCTCGGGGATATTTTGTCATTATTTCCGCTGATGGCTTTACTTACGAAAGACAGGATACAAAAAGCGCTTGCCTTCCGCCCCGATTGGCCGTGGCTAAAAAAAGGATGGCAGGTCAGCATTCCGTTTTTTCTGGCCACCTTCGCCTTCAAAGTCATCGAACTTTCCGACCGCTATTTTATCGATTATTTTTACGATAAAGCCACAGTAGGCGTGTATTCTTTTTTCGGCAACATCTCTTATTTGGTCAATACGGTAGTATTTACGGCGGTTATTTCCCTTAGGTATCCGGGGTTGGTCGAAAGCATTTTGTCCCGTGATGCCGGAAGTTTTCGTAAAAAATTTAGTGTTTTCAAGCAGCAAACCATCCGTTGGACCATACTTTCGGCAGTGGGTGTCGCCGTTTTTCTTCCCGTGATTTTGGTGGTGTTAAACAAACGGGAACGCCTCGAAGCCTATCCCGTATTTTTGTTATTACTGCTGTCGAACGTGCTGTTGAATCTTTCGTTGATTTATCATTATGTGTTATACGGATTCAAGAAAGACCGCCATTTGCTTGCGGCCGCTTTTTCGGGAATGTTGCTCAATGTGGGTTTAAACTTTATTGTGGTGCCCGGGTTGGGAATGCTCGGGGCGGCCCTTACCACGCTTACGGCCATGCTTATCGTGTTTCTAATTAAATTTTATCGGTCCAAAAGGCTTACCGGTGGCTTTTAACTTAACTTTTAACAAATCGTTGTTGACATAAATCACATAATGTTCAATATTTACGGCGTTTAACATCCGGTATAACGATTTTTATAATTAACTTTGACAAAAACTTATTATGAAAATATCGGTTATAGGGACCGGGTATGTCGGGCTTGTAACGGGAACTTGCTTGGCAGAATCCGGAAATGACGTAGTGTGTGTGGACATCAACGAAGCCAAAGTCCGGCAAATGCAAAACGGGAAAGTGCCTATTTACGAACCGGGACTCGAAGTTTTGTTTCAAAGGAACATCAAAGCCGGACGTTTAAATTTTACCACCGACGCCGAAAAAGGATTTGCACACGGCGAAATCATTTTCCTAGCCCTGCCCACACCGGAAGATGAAGACGGCTCGGCCGACCTGTCTTATGTAAAATCGGTAGCGGAACAAATAGGGAAATTTTTGGCTAAATCCCCTGACGAAGATTATAAAATCATTGTCAACAAAAGCACCGTTCCGGTAGGAACGGCCGAACAAGTGCGTAAAATCATCGCTCAATACGCTCCTGATGCGGATTTTGACGTCGTATCCAATCCCGAATTTCTGCGTGAAGGATTTGCCGTGGACGATTTCATGAAACCCGAAAGGGTGGTTATCGGAACTTCCAGTAAACGCGCCGCCGAAAAAATGAAAAAACTCTACAAACCCTTCGTTCGTTCCGGGAATCCCATATTGATTATGGACGAAAAATCGGCCGAAATCACCAAGTATGCATCCAACGCCTTTCTGGCCATGAAAATCAGTTTTATGAACGAAATCGCCAACTTCTGCGAGCGCGTGGGTGCGGATGTGGACCAAGTACGCATAGGAATGGGCACCGACTCCCGCATTGGCAAAAGATTTTTGTTTCCCGGAATAGGATACGGAGGTTCTTGTTTCCCCAAAGATGTAAAAGCCCTGTATAAAACCGGACAAGACCACGGGTATGAGTTTAAGATTTTGAAATCCGTAATCGAAGTCAACGAACGCCAACGCACTTCCTTAATTCCCAAAATGCTCGATTTTTTCGAAGGAAACCTGACGGGCAAAAAAATCGCCGTATGGGGACTGGCTTTCAAACCCGAAACCGACGATATTCGCGAAGCCCCTTCGTTATACAA
This sequence comes from Flavobacteriales bacterium, assembly GCA_027065935.1. Classification (GTDB taxonomy): domain Bacteria; phylum Bacteroidota; class Bacteroidia; order Flavobacteriales; family Flavobacteriaceae; genus JAADED01. The sequence continues at coordinate 5,222 of JAMONI010000206.1, forward strand.
TATCAAAGAATTGCTGAAATACGGGGCCGAAATAACCGCTTACGACCCCGAAGCCATGGAAAACGTCAAACGAAAATTCGGAGATAAAATCCGGTATGCCTCCAATCCATACGAAGCCTTGCAAAATGCCGATGCGCTCCTCATCAATACCGAATGGAACGCATTTAGAACTCCCGATTTTCACAAGATGAAACGGTTGATGAAACAACCCGTAGTATTTGACGGAAGAAATATCTATGACCTCGACGCCATGCGACAACACGGGTTTGTGTATTATTCGATAGGACGACCGCAAATTAACGTGACTAGAAAACTATGGAAAGAGTTTTAATCACGGGCGTAGCGGGATTTATAGGGTCCCATTTGGCCGACTATTTTTTGTCCTCGGGATTCAAAATAATCGGGGTGGACAACTTTATTACCGGAAGCCCGAGAAATATCGCCCATTTGCAATACAATCCCGATTTTGAATTTATCGAACACGACATCACCAGGCCTTTATACATCGAAGGCGCAATTAAGTATATCTTGCATTTCGCTTCGCCCGCCAGCCCTATCGACTATTTAAAAATTCCCATTCAAACCATGAAAGTGGGTGCAATGGGCACACACAACATGCTGGGCTTGGCCAAAGCCAAAAATGCACGCATCCTCGTAGCATCCACGTCCGAAGTGTACGGCGACCCGTTGGAACATCCGCAAAAGGAAACCTATTGGGGCAACGTTAATCCGGTAGGACCCAGAAGCGTTTATGACGAAGCCAAACGCTATCAGGAAGCCCTGACCATGGCCTATCACCGGTTTCACGGAGTGGATACCCGGATCGTTAGGATTTTCAACACTTACGGCCCCAGGATGCGTTTAAATGACGGAAGAGTAATCCCGGCATTCATGGGACAAGTGCTACGCGGCGAGAATCTCAGCGTTTTCGGCGACGGAAGTCAAACCAGATCTTTTTGCTATATCGACGATCAGGTGGAAGGAATTTACCGCTTGCTGATGAGCGACTATCCCGAACCGGTCAATATAGGAAATCCGGAAGAAATCTCCATCAAAGCCTTTGCCGAAGAAATATTACAACTGTCGGAAAGAAAAGATTTGAAAATCGAATACCACCCGTTGCCCCAAGACGACCCCAAGCGCAGATGCCCCGATATCGGTTTGGCCAAAAAACTCTTGGGTTGGGAACCCCGGGTGCATAGAACGGAAGGACTGAAAAAAACATTCGAATATTTTAAATCGTTACCCGCCGAAGAACTATATAAAACCGAACCCAAAGATTTTTCCGATTATATTAAACGATAAAACGTGGTAGGAAAACACAGAAAAAAACACCGGTTTTCATTTCTCATCACGCCCATATCCTTTGTGGTGGATACACTTATCCTCTTCACCACGTTTTACGTAGCTTTTAAGCTTGCGCCTTCCCATATTTTTCCTATGGTATTTTATTGGTTCGTATTGTCCTTCTTTACCGACTATTACGGCGTAACCCGTCATACGTCCTATAACGAACTCCTCAATACTTTTTTCAAACACGCTTTTATTTACTTCGTTTCGGTAGTGGCTTACCTGAAGGTTTTCGATGCCGAACACCTGTCCGACAAAAGATTACTCTTGATTTTGGCGGCGGCCATGATGCTGATGCTTCTTTTTAAAACCCTGTATTTTTTGTTGCTCAAAAAGTACCGGAGCAAAGGATATAACCAAAGAAATTACGTGATTTTCGGATACAACAAGGAACTGAAAAAACTCAAATCCCTCTTGGACGAGCGCGTGGACTACGGATTTAGGTTTGCAGGGTACTTTGCCGATACGAAAACCCGGGAAGAAAACATCTCGGGCCGGTTTGAAGACGGATTGAAATATATCAAAGACGAAGCCAACGAAGTGGATTTCGTGTTTGTGTCATTAAAAGCTTGGACCGACGAACAAATAGACCGTTTGGTGAGCGAATGCGAAGAAGCCTTTATCAACCTCAAATTCGTTCCCGACAACAAAGACATTTTGAAGAAAAAATTACGCGTCGAATACTTTGAATATTACCCGATACTGAGCATACGGAAATCACCCTTGGACGACCCCTTCAATGCCTTTGTAAAACGAAGCTTCGATATCTTCTTCTCACTGTTGGTCGTGATCTTTATCTTGTCGTGGCTGATGCCTTTGATGTATATATTGATAAAAATCGAATCGCCGGGGCCTATGCTCTTCAAGCAAATCAGGAACGGATTGAATTACCAACCCTTTTATTGCTACAAATTCAGGTCTATGCGCCCCAACAAAGAATCCGATTTGAAGCAAGTATCCAAAAACGACAGCAGGGTAACGAAAATAGGAAAGATTTTGCGCAAAACCAGTATCGACGAACTGCCGCAATTTATCAACGTATTAAAAGGCGACATGTCGGTGGTGGGACCGCGTCCGCATATGGTGGCCGAAAACGAACGCTTTCGCAAAAGGGTCAATAAATTCCTGGGAAGGCACTACGTAAAACCCGGCATTACCGGACTGGCGCAGGTGAAAGGATACCGGGGCGAAGTAGTAACCGACGACGACATTATCAACCGGTTGAAATACGACATGTATTACATAGAAAATTGGTCGATTTTTCTCGATTTGAAAATCATTTTTCAGACCGTGATCAACATCCTCAAAGGAGACGAAAAAGCATATTGAGATGGAGCGTGACGATGCCTACTACATGCAAATAGCCTTGCAAGAAGCCGAGAAAGCCTTGGACGAAGGCGAGATTCCCGTAGGCGCCGTGGTGGTTTGTCACGATAAAATCGTAGCCAAAGCCCACAACCAGACCGAACGGCTCAACGATGCCACCGCCCACGCCGAAATGCTGGCATTGACCGCAGCCATGCACGCCATCGGAGCCAAATACCTGACCGAATGCACGTTATACGTTACGCTGGAACCCTGTCAAATGTGTTCCGGCGCCATGTATTGGGCCAAGCTAAAAAAAGTGGTGTACGGTGCTTCCGACCCGCTGAGAGGTTACGCGCACTTGGGTTGCCCCTTACATCCCAAAACACAAGTGGTACGGGGCGTCCTTGCCGAACGTTCGGAAAATTTGGTCAAAACGTTTTTTCAAAAAATAAGACGATAACGGGCAATGCGTTAAGGCCGTAAGGCATTAAAAAAAATGTAGTATATTTGTGAGCTAAAAAATTGAGTCATGACAAAAGCAGATTTGGTACAAAAAATAGCAGACAAAACAGGATTGGACAAAAAAGACGTCCAAAAAACCGTAGAATTATTCATGGAAGAAATTAAACACGCGCTGAAAAATGGAGAAAACGTTTACCTGCGTGGATTCGGAAGTTTCATTACCAAGTATCGCGCTCGTAAAGTGGCAAGAAATATTTCCAAAAATACTTCCGTCATCGTGCCGGAACATTACATCCCGGCCTTTAAACCCTCACGAAAATTTGTGGATTTAGTAAAAAATAACGTAAAACCTTGATATTATGCCCAGCGGAAAAAAAAGAAAAAGAAAAAAAATAGCTACGCATAAGCGAAAAAAGAGAAGCAGACTCAACCGGCACAAAAAGAAGAAAAAGTAGCATCAACGCTGCTTTTTCATTTTAGCCCTATTCGCTCTTTGACATTTTGACAAGCCAGTATTAACCGTAAAAAAAAATAGCATTATGGGAATTGATTTAATTGTAAAATCAAGTCCCTCCGCCATAGATTTTGCCATCTTAAAAAACGGCAAATTAACCGAATTACACAGAGAAGAAATCGGTGCGAAATTCAATGTGGGCGATATATTTTTGGCTAAAACCGCCAAAGTTATGCCCGGGCTCAATGCCGCTTTTATCGACCTGAAAAGCAAAAAACACGGATTTCTTCACTACCACGATTTAGGACCGAATGTGCGTTCGTTATTGAAATTCGTCAAACAACTCAGAACTTCAAAAGGAAAAACCGACCATAAGCTCAGAGATTTTACCTTCGAACCCCCCATTCCCAAAGACGGAACCATCAATCATGTACTTCAACAAGGACAACCCGTTTTGGTACAAGTGGTCAAAGAACCCATTTCCACCAAAGGCCCGCGCCTGACGTCGGAATTATCCATAGCGGGGCGTTATTTGGTATTGGTTCCGTTTAACGAAAGAATATTCGTGTCGGGAAAAATCGAAAACGAACGTGAAAAAAGCCGGCTCAAACGCCTGGCTTCAAGCATAAAACCCAAAAATTTCGGTCTTATCGTAAGAACCGCAGCGGAGGGAAAAAAAGTAGCCGAACTTGACAAAGACCTGCAAAACCTGATGTCACGATGGGAAGAAATGACCAAAAAAACGGCCAACTCTAGAAAACTTCCCGTGAAAGTATTGAGCGAATCCGGCAGAATCAAAGCCCTCTTGCGCGATTTGTTAAACGATACGTTTCAGTCCATAGTGGTGGACGATAAAAATCTCTTTAACGATATCGCGGAAACGGTCAGAGAAATCGCTCCCGGCAAAGAAAAAATCGTCAAGTTATACGTAGATTCGCTTCCCGTATTCGAAAAATACGATATCGAAAGACAAATCAAAACCTCTTTCGGCAAAACCGTATCGCTCGGAAAAGGAGCCTACCTGATCATCGAACATACCGAAGCCATGCACGTAATTGACGTCAACAGCGGTGTGTCCAAAGACAAAAACGCCGATCAGGAAAGCACGGCTTTGGAAGTCAACCTCAAAGCGGCGGAAGAAATCGCACGGCAATTACGCTTGCGCGACATGGGAGGAATCATTATCGTGGATTTTATCGATATGAAGAAAAAGGAAAACCGGGACAAGCTCTATAAATTCCTCAAAGAACAAATGAGCGACGACCGTGCCAAGCACAAAATTCTTCCGCCCACCAAGTTCGGGCTTATCCAAATCACACGCCAACGTGTAAGACCCGAACGAAACATCAAAACCACCGAACCCGAACCGGGCAACGGAGAAGTGGAAGCACCCGTCAAACTATTGGAAAAAATTGAAAACGACCTGCAGGAAGTGATGAACGAAACCAAAGGAAAAGTCATTTTGGGCGTCCATCCTTTTATCGCTTCCTATCTGACTCAAGGACTGTTTTCGTGGAAATGGAAAAAAATGTGGCAATACAAACGACGTTTGGACATCCAACCGAGACACGGATTCAGGTATTTGGAATACAGGTTTTTTGACAAAGAAGGCAACGAAGTGTATTTGGACTGACCATATAAACCGGAAAACCGCACCACTCAAGTGGTGCGGTTTTTTTTTGTGCAACGAAAGGATGTTCACAATTCGATATACTCGAAATAAATATTCGGAATCCCGTAGTCATCTACCGGACCGCCCATCCCGTAAAAACTCGAGCCGGTGATGGTGATTTGACCTAAATTAACGGGAAAATTAAACGGCACAATATTGCCGCCGTTGTCCGATTCGCGCGTAACCGGCCCGATGGTTTCGTTTAAATTGCCGGTGGATACGGTTCTCTTTATCGTATAAGTGGTCCCGGCGATTAAGGTTACGGGCGGAACGGACACATAACTGAATTGCGCACTGTCAAAACTGTGCGTTCCCGAATACAACACGCCCGAGTTGTCTTCAATCGCCATGTCGTAATTCA
>JAMONI010000207.1 GCA_027065935.1 Flavobacteriales bacterium
TAGTCAATAAAGTGGATTTGCCCGGAGCGGACCCCGAAAAGGTTACCGAAGATATTGTGGACCTCATCGGTTGCGACCCTGACGAAGTCATTTGGGCAAGCGCTAAAACGGGACAAGGCGTAGATCAAATTTTAGAAGCGATAATCAAAAGAATCCCACCTCCCGAGGGCAATCCCGAAGCCCCTCTGCAAGCCTTGATATTCGATTCGGTGTATAATCCGTACCGGGGCATTGAAGTATATTTTCGCGTGTTTAACGGAAGCATTAAAAAAGGACAAAAGGTAAAATTTATGGCTACCGGCCGGGAATACGAAGCCGAAGAAGTGGGGCTGTTGAAATTGAAAAAAGTCCCGTTGGAACAAATCGGTACTGGCGATGTGGGATATTTGATATCGGGTATCAAAGACGCCAGAGAAGTCAAGGTGGGTGATACCATTACCGACGCACAAAACCCTACGGATCATCCCATAGAAGGTTTCGAAGAAGTAAAACCCATGGTCTTTGCCGGGCTGTATCCCGTGGATACGGAAGATTATGAAGATTTACGGTCGGCACTTGAAAAATTACGGCTCAACGATGCCAGTCTTACCTTTGAACCGGAATCTTCCGCGGCTTTGGGTTTCGGTTTCCGGGCGGGTTTTCTGGGAATGCTCCACATGGAAATCGTTCAAGAACGTTTGGAACGGGAATTTAATATGAATGTTATCACCACCGTGCCCAATGTTCCGTATCGTGCTTATACCAAAAAGCACCCCGATAAGCCCGTTGAAATTCACAATCCCTCCGACTTGCCCGACCCCGGCGTGTTAGACCGGGTGGAAGAACCCTACATTCACGCCACCATAATTACCAAGTCCGAGTATGTGGGCAACATTATGAAATTGGCTATGGACAAACGCGGCGAAATCAAAAATCAAGTGTATCTTACACCGGAACGTGTAGAATTGACTTTCGATATGCCGTTGGCAGAAATTGTATTCGACTTTTATGACAAATTAAAAACCGTATCCCGCGGTTACGCATCATTCGATTATCATCAAATCGGATTTCGTCCTTCCAAATTGGTGAAAGTGGATATTTTGCTCAACGGACAGCCCGTGGACGCTTTGTCGGCTTTGATTCATCAGGATCGCGCCTACGAAATCGGCCGGAAGATGGTAAGTAAACTCAAAGAACTGATTCCGCGCCAACAATTCGACGTACCCATTCAAGCGGCCATCGGTTCCCGTATCATCGCGAGAGAAACCGTAAAAGCCTTGCGCAAAGACGTTACCGCCAAATGTTACGGAGGAGATATTTCCCGAAAACGTAAGCTTTTGGAAAAACAAAAGAAAGGAAAAAAACGTATGCGCCAAATAGGACGCGTCCAAATCCCGCAATCGGCATTTATGGCGGTGCTGAAATTGAAGGATTGATTTATCCAACCCTGCCGTTTAAGTAATAAAAGTTACAATTCGTTAAATGTTAATGGTTTGTTAGAAAAAATCGGTTTAGGTTTGTTCCCAAACAAACCCGAACCATGAAAAATAACTTGTTTATTTCCATTACCTTATCGTTTTTATCGATAATAGGCTTTACTACGAACTTTTATGCGCAGCAAAATGGATTTTATTTTAGATTGAGTTCCGGATGGTCTGTTCCGATAAAAACATATGCATTTCACGGAGCGAGTTCCGATTCGTTACATCTCGCTTTTCCCGTGGAACGTTCCGGATATTTTTTCGAGCGAATCTCATCTATGGCTTATGCTTTGGAAACGGGTTATACTTTCGGAAAAATAAAAACGGGATTAATTTTCAGTGCTTCGGCACATCACGAAGTCCGGTTCGATTGGTGTAGCGTGTGTGACAAAACCGAAAAGGAAGCTTTTGTTTCTGATTTTCCGCATCGAACCGAAGGGGGAGCAAGCAAACTGGGACGCTTGGGTTTGCTGGTAGCTTATCCGGTTTTTACCGGCCGTAAATTTTCCGTTGACGCTGTGATGCAAACGGGAATGCTGCGGATGCAAATTGATGCACTGAAGAATTTTTACTCGGGAGACGATTTGCCGCATGAGGTACTGCTCTATTCCTTGGATTTTGAAAATGATACCAAGCAAATGCCTTATGTTTCCTTCGGATTTGATTTAAACTATCAAATTTCTCCTCATTTGGGTGTTTTTTTAAGAACCGGTGCATTGACGGCCTTGGGTAAAGGCTTAACCGGAAATGTCAGTTATTATCCGGCTATCGATTTGAATCGCGACGGTAAAATAAACGAAAGCGATGTGACCCGTTTCGTCAATATAGATAACCTCAAAACCGAAGTTGTTGAAATCAAACCCGAAGTGTTGTATATAGGTGCGGGCATTACCTTGAAACCTTTTCGAAAAACAAAAAGCCGGAAAAAAACATCGTTCGAAAAGATTGATAAGCCGTTGACAAAACGGGAACGGAAGAAAGATAGCCGTTGCGAAATCAAGTTAACGGCGCCCGCTCAAGGAACGGTTTTCGATCAAGAAAAAGAATGGAAGGATATCCGGTTGAGATGGAAAGCGAAATCTTCTTCATCGCGCCCCTTACAATTCCTTGTTGAAGTAAGGAATTTAAGAACACAACGAAGCTATACGGCCCGGACGCAAAAGGACGAGATAAAACTCGGCGATATTTTCGGCCGGGATTTTCCTTCGGGAACTTACAGCTGGCGGGTAACGGAATTGAATTGCGGAATCACGTCCGAAGGACGGACCTTTTATAGAAACACCTGTGACGTCAATATGAGCGTGGACTCGGTGCAAGTGGAATGTGCCGGATACGAAGGAAACGACAGGAAATATAAAGTTTGCTTTACGGTACAATACCAAAGTTCCGTAGGCCCTTTAACGTATAATTCGCCCGGGAGCGGATTGATGGTTTACGACCAAAATTATTCCGCTCTAAACTATCAGTTGGTGAGTCCCAATCCCGTGTTGGTGCAACAACCGGGCAATCCGGCGTCAACCGTAACCTATTGTTTTGAAACTACGGTAACCGGCAATGTAAGTGCCATAGGTTTCGGCTTGCAAGGGGATGATTTGGATCCTTCGCCTTTGCAATGCGTTCCCGGGGCGGGTGAAATGATCAACGATTTGCCCGAATGTATTTGTAAGTCGTGCGATTCTTTGGTTATCAATGCCTCCGATTTGCAAGTCACCCCCTCGGGCAATGCGTTTGTTTTGGGAGGTAATTTGCAGGTGAATCAACCGGTTTACGGGATCGAACTACAATTTGTTTCGATGAATTACTCGGCCGTTCCCCCTACCTGTTCACCGGGCGTCGGTGATGTTTCGGAATCCGGTGTTTTTGTCAAGCCCGGAACTACCGTAAATAATTCGGGACAAGTGCAATTTTTGAACGAATCAGCTTCGGCCGACCCCAATTCCAATAATAATGTGTCAAAAAACATCAAATATACATCAACGACACCCCTTACGGGAAATATTCCCTTGCAAGTGGTTTTGGGATTACCCGTTCCTTTAAGCGGACTTGCTTCCGGTTGTTGCAGGATGGAATATGAAGTGTGCATTAAAATCAGCGTGTACTATGAAGACGGTTCTTGCAAGACCTGTAGTGTTACCGAATGTTTTCAATTCAATAATCAATAAAATCGACTTAAGATGAAAAAAGTTGCATATTCATTTGTCATATTTACGTTTTTTCTGTCCTTTTCCGTTTTTTCACAATTTTCGCCCATTCAGTTAAGCAATCAAGTCAACACGGCGAGTTGTTCGGCAGGAGGAAATTTTAGTGTAAGTGTTCCCGATGAAGTGTTGTCGGGCGATAATATTTATTTGAATATCGGATTACCCGGCACATTGCCCGATACTTGTTCGGTGGATATCGGCATTAGTTTTTCATCGCCGAATAATAAATTGCAGTATATCGGCTCACCGGTAGTTTCTATGAATATGTCGTCGGGTAATACATTAACCGCAAGTAATTCCCTGCCGGGAAATGACGGTCAAAATTTTAACGTATGGTTCCGGTTTGCCAATCATATTACGTGCGACGGTGAAACGGGCACTTTCGTCGTTACATTTACCACTTGTCAAGGAGTTTGTGAAGTCTCGGTTCAGGTAACGGCAAGAGCGGGTAATTATTGGACTATAGAGAAAGAATATATGAGCGGTGATTTGCGTTGCGGCATATCGAACTGGATGGTGAAAATAATCAATAACAATCCCAATCCGTCGGGTTACGGAAATTATAAAATATCAGGAATTATTTATGAAAACGTTTCGTATCCCGTGGTCGGAAATGCTTCTTATACCGTAAGCAGTAGTTATTATCCTATTTACAGATATTTTACTTTGTTGAATTGCACGAATGCTTCCACCCTGTTCAATACGGTGGATTATAATTTTAATTTCGGTGATAATTGCGGGTCGAGTTCGGGGTCCGTCATTTCCGATACCATAGCGATTCAATCGCCCAATGCGTCCATAAATCTCTTCAAGTTTATGGTTTCCAATTACGGAGGCAATGCGCCGCTTCCCGCCGGTTGTGAAGGAAAGTATATCATACGCTTGCATAATAACGGCAATGTGCCGTGGAGCATCAATAAAGTAACGGATATTTTTCCGTCAAACCTTACCTATCTTTCTTATGCCAACACCTCCGATTTTAACCTCATTCAAACGGGAAATGTATTCGAATTTACTCCCGTAAGCACACCGTTTGTCTTAAATCCGGGACAAACTTACGACATCGTGATTGATTTTACCGTCAATACAGGCGTGCCGTCGGGGACTCTGGTATCCAATACGGCTATTATCGAATATCAGGCCGTGGGTGTTGCTCCGGGTTCAAGCGGTCAGGGCGGTCAAGCGTGTTCGTCCGAAATCAATTGTCCGGATATCGACAGCCGGGTTATCGTGGATACGGTGAAGCATCAATTTACCGTCGGCCCTGCCGTTCCCAAAGAAAAAATAAAGAAATGTATAGTGAATCCGCCTCCCGGAAAGATTTATAATATAGGTGACACCATCCGGTTTAAATATGTAATAAGAAATACCGGAGCCGGAGCGCTAAATACCGTTTTAAACGACCCGATGACGCTTCCGGGACAAAATTTGCAAGCCATTCCCGGTTCGGAAACTTACGCTTATTACGAAAATTTGTACGCGCATCCCAACAACATTTACACATGTAATCCTGCAGGAACAGGATTGCCGAGTCCGATCAATTTCCAAATAAATTCCGACTTTTCCAACCCGCAAAATCCCGTCTTTAATATCTCCGGAATGCCCGGATCTTGTCAATACATGAAGGGAAATTATTTGGTCATAGAGTTCGATGCCGTGATTTTGGGACAGATATACGGTAATAAGACCAACACCGTAACATCGAGCAACGGTAATTCGGCATCGGTAAATTATACCATCGACCAATACGGCATACTGGAAGTAAATAAACATGCCGATAGTGAATCCGTCGAAGACGGCGATACGTTTAACTACATTATAGAGGTAACCAATAACGGTTCGGTGCCTTTAAACAACATCGTGGTGAACGACAGCTTGCCGGATTGCATCAGGTTGTTGCAAGGAATTCAAGTCCGGGATGCATTGAATAACCCGGTGAATTTTACCCTTTCGGGTAGTTTGCAGATTACGGTTGATCCGATGTTTCAATTGAATCCACCCGAAACCCTAACGATTATCATCCCGGCCCAAAAAATCGGTAGCGGATTATGTTGTAACGAAACGGTAACCGCCCGGGGCACCATGGTTACTTCTCAAGTGGTGTTGGAAGCCAACTACGGCTCTTCAACCGCGCCCGCCTCTTGTGTGAAAAGCGAGAAATGTTGTGAAATCGAAAACTTTAATGCCGTTTTGTATGAAAATCCGGACCAAACTTATGCATTACAGATTTCGGGTGGAAATATTCCGCTTCAGGAAATCAGCATACAAGTCGTCGATCATCACGTAACATACAATGATCCGGCCTGCCGCCCCGACGACATGGGTATCTTCGGCACTCTAACCACATCGACCTCGCAACTCGGCGGTTTGCTATTGAATTCGGGTTCCAACGGAACTTCGGTGCTCACTTGGGAGCTTGGACAAGCGTCCGTCATACAATCCACCGTTGATATAAACATTTCCAAACCTAACGTGATCGATTTGGATTGTTGTGAAGCGCAATACTATTTCTGCTTGAAAATTACGGCCAAAGATGTTGACTGCAATCAATGCGAATGGATCGTATGCCCGGAAAACCGGGGAGAACCTTGCGATATCAATGTCTCGTTGGATAAACGTGAGTATTGCCTGAACGACCTCGTTCAAGTCTCGTGGCAAAGCCAAAACACCTCGGGCGGTTGTGTCAATTTGTATCTCATTGCGCCCGGCGGAAATATCACGCAAATAGCATCGGGGCTTTCGGCCAATGGCCAAACACAATGGCAAATTCCTTCGAATTTGAAAGAATGCAACACCGTTTGGAAAATCGTAGCGGCCGATTGTGAAAATCCTAAGGAATGTAATGCCGTAAAGGAATTTTACCTGAAATGTTGCGATGTATGCCATTGCGGTGAATGGAAAGGAAAAAACGTATTGATAAGTTCAGGTATCGCCACCGATACGATAGGCGACCCGCCTTTCCGCACCGAAAAGTATTTTGATGCGCAGTTGAAACGCACTAAAGTCAATTGCGGCGATACGGTAATTCTGCAAAAGAATGTAAACTATACTTTCACCGCTCCCCACTTTGCCTGCATTCCCGACTCTTTATGTCAAGCAGATTATGCATGGCAAATTACAAGCGGTAGCTATTCAAACGCTCTTACCGGTAATCCCGTGACGCAATCTTTTACTCAATACGGAGTATATACCGTCGAAATCATTCCCGAATGTAACGGAAAACCTTGCGAACCTTGCCGGTTTTATGTCAAAATAGAAGATTGTGTGCAGGGCGATTGTGTGATGTATGAAGATTTTCAAGACGACAGGCCGGGAAGTTTTGCGGGCTGGCAAGTGATCAATGCAAGCAACCAAACCGTCCAAAGTCAAGGCGATAATCAATATATCACGTTTCAAGACGGGTCGGGTGCTTCTTGGGCTTATACGTCCGGTTTTCCTTCAAATTTAATCGCCGCAGGTTGTGAGTTACATTACGACGTATGGTTTTATGCCAATGCCTATAACAACACGGTTACCACCAACAGTATTCATATTTATCAAGGAACCTCACCGGCCAACAGTACGCTTAGGGCCTATTTTAAATTAAATAACGCCAGTGCCATCGTTTCGTCGGCTACGCCCAATTTTCAAACGATTGTCGTGCCTTTGGAATTGGCTACCTTATCGGGAGGATTGCCTTCCAATAGTTACGGACAATGGATGCTGGTAGGTGCGTCGTCACCTTTAACGCCGGCCGATATCGCTAATTTTAATACGTTGATTCAAAATATTTCGGGTATCGCTTTCTTCTTGGATACCGGATCCAACCCGGCCGAAATATGGCGTTTTGATAATTTTTGTTTTGTTAAAACGTGTTGTAAGAAAAATAACGAGCATAAAACCGATTAATAAATTTTTGCGTATAAGCTTAGGCAAAACAAAACCTCTCCGTTCGGAGGGGTTTTTGTAATTTTGAAAAATGTTTATTATGAATAAAATATTAGCACTATTTCTTATATTTTGGTTAACGGGATGTGGTACCGGTTACAAAAAGATATCAAATTACCGCCCCGTTTTTCAAGAAAAAATCCAAAACAAAAATCCCTTTTTTCCCCTCTCCGAACCGCATATCGTCATTAACCGGAAAAATCCTGCAAACATTGTAGGAGGCGCCGTGTTGGACGAGGTTTATTATTCGATGGATGCGGGAAAAACATGGAAAAAAGATAAGTTAAAGTCCGTTTTCGGCGTTTACGGCGATCCGGTGCTTCTTTCCGACAATGACGGCCGTATTTACTACTTTCATTTGGCAAGCGGACAAAGAAAAGGCGGGCACTGGTTGGAAGGAATCGTGATGCAATATTCTGATGATGGAGGAAAATCATGGAGCGACGGCGTTTTAATAGGCAAAAACGCTGACAAACAGCAAGACAAACCTTGGCCGGCCGTTCATCGCCATAGCGGAAGACTAGCCGTAGCGTGGACGGAGTTCGATAAATACGGAAGCAAAAACCCCGACGACCGGTCGAGAGTTCTGATTTCCTTTTCCGATGACCGCGGCCGGACCTGGACCAAACCGGTCAAAATTAACGATACGGACGGCAATTGCTTGGACGACGACCAAACTCCCGAAGGCGTGGTGCCGCTTTTCGACCGCAACGGAAACGTGTACGCGGTATGGGCGTACGACGGAAAAATATGGTTCGACTTTTCCGTTGACGGTGGAAAAACCTGGCATCAAGACCGGGTCATTGCCGTTCAGGAAGCCGGATGGGCCTTTGACATCGAGGGTATCTATCGCGCCAACGGATTACCCGTATTCCTGTCGGACGGAAAAAAATTTTATGTGATTTTCGGGGACTATAATGAAGCGAGTGGGGGAGATATCAAATTGATACAAAGCGATGATCAAGGAAAAACGTGGTCGGAACCCGTTATCTTGGGACCTGTAAACCGGGACCAATTTTTTCCTTCGGCGGCATACGACGAAGTTTCCGGAATTTTGGTGATTTTGTTTTATGACAGAAGCGCTACGGACGGGCTTAAAACCCATGTGAAACTCTTGTTCTATCATCCGGAAAAAGGCATTTTGCACCAAGTCAAATTGAACGGTGAAGCTTTTACGCCGGTAAAAGAAGTGTTTTTCGGTGATTATATCGGCTTGGATGCATATCAAGGCCTAATTGTCGCCGTTTGGACCGAAATGAACGAACGGGGCAACACGGAATTAAATATCAAAATCTTAAAACGGTGAATTTGCGTAACTTTGACTTCCCTAAGCATTAGCATCCAATGGAATGAAAAAAATCAATAAACTTTCCATCATTATTCCGGCCTATAACGAGGCACGGACCATTACCCAACTGCTCGACGCGGTGTTGGAAGTGGAATTGATAGGAGGCATTCAAAAAGAAATCATCATTGTAAACGACGCTTCGACCGACGGTACCGAAGAAATCGTTATGAAATACATTGCGACACATCCCGAAACGGAATTCAAATATTTCCGTCAACCCGTCAACATGGGCAAGGGGGCCGCATTGCACAAAGGCATCAAAGAAGCCACCGGCGAATATCTCATCATTCAAGACGCCGATTTGGAATATGATCCGCAGGATTACAACGATTTGCTTCATCCCGTCGTGAAAGGTTTTGCCGACGTGGTTTACGGTTCGCGATTCAAAGGCAGTAAACCCCACCGCCTTTTGTTTTTTTGGCATACCATCGGAAACAAGTTCCTCACCTTTCTGTCCAATATTTTTACGGACTTGAACATGACGGACATGGAAACCTGTTATAAATTGTTCGATACCAAGATGATACAAAGTTTGGATTTGCGTGAAAAACGTTTCGGTTTCGAACCCGAAGTCACCAATAAAATTGCACGTATTCCCGGCGTTCGCATCTATGAAGTCGGCATTGCTTATTATGGACGCACTTATGCCGAAGGTAAAAAAATCGGTTGGAAAGACGGTTTCAGAGCCATCTACGTGATTTTTAAGTACGGTTTGTTTAAACGCTTTTTAAAGTGAGCTTCTTCTTAAAAAATAAAATTTCCCTCTTCGACCTTCTTTTTTTCTCGTTTCTGTCTTTGCTATTGTTGGGTTTTAATAACTTTATTTCCCTTTGGGACCAAGACGAAGCCGCCTATGCGGGTTTTGCCAAGCGTATGTTGGAGACGGGGCATTATATCATTCCCGATTTTACTTGGAGTGACATCCATCGCAAACCGCCCTTGCATTTTTGGTTAATAGCCTTGAGTTATAAGATTTTCGGAGTAAATACTTTCGCCGTCCGTTTTTTTTCGGCGTTTGCCGTATGGTTGAGTGTATGCTTAGTGCGGTGGAAAGGAAAAAAAATTATAGGTGACCCGGCATCCAAACGGGCGGCCTTGTTTATGGCGGGCAATGTGTTTCTGATGATGTTGGGCAAAATGGCGGTTACCGACGGGCTTTTATTGTTTTTTTATACTTGGGCGGGTTTGTCACTGACGGAATATCTTCTTATCGGGCGTAAAAAAGCCTTAACGGAATTTTATCCGGCTTTTGCCTTGGGTATGCTGGTTAAAGGTCCGCCGATGCTTTTATGGGCAGGGTTTTTATGGCTGTTGTTGTTGATTTTTTATCCCGAAAAGCGTAAAGTAATACAAATGCGCCCTTGGGTGTGGGGCATATTGGGATTATTCCCTTTTGCCTTATGGATATATTTAGCTTGGAAACAAAACCCGGATTTCGTTCGGTGGTGGACGGACTGGTATATTCTTAAGCGCACCCATTCGGCCGTATTGGGGCAAACCGGACCGCCGGGCACGTATCTTGTATTGTTTTTTGTCTTCGGAGCGGCCTATTTGCCTTTGGTTTGGATGACCTTGAAGTATATTTGGAAAAACTTAACAAACCGGAATAAAACGGTTCGTATTTTGATTTTGTGGTTTGTTTCGGGCTGGTTGGCCTATGAATTTTTGCCGAGCAAATTACCTGCTTACGTATTGGCGGCTTATCCCGCAATGATGTTGCTCTTCGGAATGGCTTCACGGGACCTGATGAAAAAAAACGGGATTTTTTCGTTGAAATGGTCGTTTGGGTTTCAGTCGGTTGTTTTTTCCTTAATCACGATTGGCATTGCCGTTGTGCTTATGATCCGTCCG
>JAMONI010000208.1 GCA_027065935.1 Flavobacteriales bacterium
TAAAAGATTTGCCCGGTGTGAAGTACCACATTATTCGTGGAGCATTGGATACGGCCGGCGTGGAAGGACGTAAACAGCGTCGCTCCAAGTACGGTACCAAACGCCCTAAGAAGTAATTGAAAAAAAAGTAATTAGATGAGAAAAGGAAAACCCAAAAAGAGACCATTGGCACCGGATCCCAAGTTTAACGATCCGTTGGTAACCCGGTTTGTAAACAATATCATGTGGGAAGGTAAGAAGTCACTTGCTTTCCGTTTGTTTTACGAAGCATTGGATATTGTGGAACAAAAGAAAGAAGACGAAAGCAAATCCGCTCTGGAAATATGGAAAGACGCTTTGGCCAACGTAATGCCGCACGTTGAAGTGCGCAGCAGACGAATCGGAGGGGCCACTTTTCAAATACCTACACCCGTTCGTCCCGATAGAAAAATCTCTTTGGGAATGAAATGGTTAATCAAATACGCACGGGCCCGTAATGAGAAAACATTCCCTCAAAAACTGGCCGCAGAGATATTGGCCGCCTACAAAGAAGAGGGTGCAGCCGTGAAAAAACGAAACGACACCCACCGGATGGCCGAAGCAAACAAAGCTTTTTCTCACTTTAGATTTTAAACCCGGATAAGAAATGGCAAAAAAGGATTTAACCAAAGTTAGAAATATAGGCATAGCCGCACATATCGATGCCGGTAAAACCACCACCACCGAGCGTATATTGTATTACACCGGTATCTCTCACAAAATAGGCGAAGTGCATGAAGGTGCGGCCACCATGGACTGGATGGAGCAAGAAAAAGAAAGAGGTATAACCATCACCTCGGCTGCAACTCGCTGCGAATGGCCCTATAGGGGTGAGAAATACCAAATCAACATTATCGATACACCCGGACACGTGGATTTTACCGTGGAAGTGGAACGTTCCTTACGGGTTTTGGACGGTATGGTGGCATTATTTAGTGCCGTGGACGGCGTGGAACCCCAGTCGGAAACGGTGTGGCGGCAAGCGGACAAATACAAGGTGCCTCGAATCGGTTTCGTAAACAAAATGGACCGTCAAGGCGCCGATTTTTTTAATGTGGTCAATCAAGTCAAAGAAATGCTCGGAGGCAATGCCGTACCGCTTCAAGTCCCCATCGGAGAAGAAGCCGACTTTAAAGGCGTTGTGGATTTAATCAGCAAGCAAGCCATCATTTGGAACGAAGAAGATATGGGAATGACTTACGAAGTGGTCCCTATTCCCGATGAACTGAAAGACACCGTTGACGAATACCGCGCCAAACTGATTGAAGCCGTTGCCGAGTATGATGAAAACCTGATGGAAAAATTCTTTGAAGACGAAGATTCCATTACCGAAGATGAAATTATCGCCGCTTTACGCGCGGCCACCATCGATATGTCCATTATTCCTATGTTGGCCGGTTCGGCATTCAAAAACAAAGGGGTTCAAGCTCTGCTCGATGCCGTTATCAGGTTTTTGCCCTCACCCGTTGACATCGAAGCCATCGAAGGGACGGATCCGCGGACCGGAGAAAAAGTTTTCAGAAAACCCACTTATGACGATCCCTTTACCGCATTAGCTTTTAAAATCGCCACCGACCCTTTTGTAGGGCGTTTGGCCTATTTCCGCGTTTATTCCGGTGAGTTGCAAGCCGGTAGCACCGTATTGAACACCCGTTCGGGCAAGAAAGAAAGGATTTCGCGCATCTATCAAATGCACGCCAACAAGCAAAACCCCATTCCCGCCATCGGTGCCGGAGATATTGGAGCGGGCGTAGGCTTTAAAGACATCAAAACGGGGGATACCTTATGTGACGAAAAACATCCCATTGTTCTGGAATCCATGGATTTTCCCGATCCGGTTATCGGTATCGCCGTAGAACCCAAAACCAAGGCCGATATGGACAAACTGGGTATGGCGTTGTCCAAACTGGCCGAAGAAGATCCTACGTTCCAAGTAAAAACCGATGAAAGCTCCGGTCAAACCATCATATCCGGAATGGGTGAATTACACTTGGAAATCATCGTTGACCGGTTGAAAAGAGAATTCAAAGTTGAAGTTAACGTAGGTCAACCTCGAGTGGAATACAAAGAAGCCCTTACTTCTTCCGTAGATCACAGGGAAGTTTACAAGAAACAAACCGGTGGTCGCGGTAAATTTGCAGACATCATCTTCACATTGGAACCCGCAGAAGAAGGAAAATCGGGTTTGGAATTCATCAACGAAATCAAAGGAGG
>JAMONI010000209.1 GCA_027065935.1 Flavobacteriales bacterium
CTACTCGCCGCCAAAGTATCCGAACAATTGGATGACGATTTGCAATTGTTGGTACAAACCTATAAGGAAAGCCTAAAATAAGCACTCATACCTTATATACAACAGTATTGCATTAAATTAAGCACCGTCCAAAACCGGCGGTGCTTTTCCTTATGTGCCGATTCTAAGCTTCGTTTAAACAAGATAAAAACAAAAATTAAAAAAAGATTTTATCTTTGAAGCAACTTTAAAAGTAATCCTTATGTATAATTCCAAAGTCATAGGTTTGGGCAAATACGTCCCCGAACGCGTGGTTACCAACGAAGAACTCACCCGTTACATGGACACCTCCGATGAATGGATACGCGAACGAACAGGCATAGAACAGCGCCATTGGGTAGCCGAAGGCGACGGCAATACCACCGCCGTAATGGGGGCCAAAGCCGCCCGGCAAGCCCTCGAACGGGCGGGATTAAAACCTTCCGACATCGATTTTATCGTCTTTGCCACCCTCAGCCCCGAATTCTTCTTTCCCGGTTCGGGCGTACTCCTTCAGGAACTGCTCGAAATGCCTACCGTAGGCGCATTGGACGTCCGCAACCAATGTAGCGGATTCGTTTATGCCACCGCCGTAGCCGACCAATTTATCAAAACGGGGATGTATAAGAACGTTTTGGTCGTAGGGTCGGAAATCCAATCCACCGGGCTGGACGTCAGCACACGGGGAAGAGGCGTTTCCGTGATATTCGGTGACGGAGCGGGCGCTATGATACTGACCCGTACCGAAGAAAAAAAGAAAGGTCTGTTAGCCCATTCCCTCCATTCCGAAGGAAAATACGCCGACCAATTAACCGTGAAATACCCCGCCAGTTCGTTTCCTTCACAAAAATACTTCGAACACCTGCAACAAAATCCCGACGAAACCGGGCATTTTCCGTATATGAACGGTAATTTCGTATTTAAAAACGCCGTCGTACGGTTCCAGGAAGCCATCGCCGAAGTATTACAAAAAGCCGGAATGTCCAAAGAAGATTTAGACCTTTTGATTCCTCATCAGGCCAACTTGCGCATTTCACAATTCATACAAAAAATGTTCGGACTGAAAGACCATCAGGTATATAATAACATTCAGAAATACGGAAACACCACCGCCGCATCCATCCCAATCGCCTTAACCGAAGCTTGGGAAGCGGGAAAAATCAAAGAAAACGACATCGTGGTATTGGCCGCCTTCGGAAGCGGATTTACTTGGGGCGCCAACCTTATCAAATGGTAAACCGATACATATTTCGGAATGGTCATTTACATTTACATAAATTTTTATTACATTAGAGACGAAAATTAAAAAATCATATATGCACGCAAAAAAGCTTATTAGGGTCTTAACGAGCATGTTATTTGCTCTGAGCATGACACTCGTTTACGGTCAACAAATGACCGTGAAGGGAGTGGTTAAGGACAAAACGGGCGAACCATTGCCCGGTGCGGAAGTACTAAATACCAATTCCGGCAAAGCCGCCATTACCGATTTCGACGGCAAATTCAGTCTGGAAGCCAATCACGGCGACATGCTGAAAGTGCATTATCTGGGCTACAAGGACAAAGAAGTCCTCGTAACAGGTGATGCCATCGTGGTAGTTCTGGAACAAGATGCCATAGGCTTGGATCAAGTGGTGATCACCGGTGTGTCCGGTGTAGGGACCAAAAAACAGCTCGGTTCCACCATCCACACCTTGAAGTCGGAAGATATGGGCGAGCGCGAAGCCACCACCGTTACCGAAGCCTTGCAAGGCCAAATAGCGGGTGCTTACATCACCCGAAACAACGGATCACCCAACGGTAACATAAGCGTCCGGCTCAGAGGCCCCAGCACCATCTTGGGAAGTTCCGAACCGCTCATCATGATAGACGGTGTCATCGTCAATAACGAAGACCGGGGCATCAGTGGCCTGGGTTCGGCTTCGCAATCCGCTTTGGTGGACATCGACTTGGATGATATCGAACGCATCGAAGTGCTGAAAGGTCCCGCCGCCTCGGCCATTTACGGTTCCATCGCTAGCAACGGAATCATCAACATCATCACCAAAAAAGGTAGAACCGGACAACCCACCGTAAGCGTTAATTCCAAATTTACACTAAGCGAAGTCAGAAAATTCAAACCCGTCAACCAAGTCTGGCTCTATAAAGACGGAAGCGGAACTATCAAACCCCTTCCGAAAACCTTCAACGGAACCAACCTCTCACGCTACGACTGGGGTAAGGAATACATCTTTACCAAAGCTCAAGGCTACTACAATTCCGTCGAAGTGAAAGGCGGTACCGAAACCACGCGATACGTCATTAGCGGAGGTATGCTCAATAACGACGGCGTTTTGAGAAATACCAACTTCAAACGGGAAAACTTCCGCTTGAAACTCAACCAAAAACTCAACGACTGGATCGATTTGGAAGGCGCCGTGTATTATGCCAATACCACATCCAAAGAGATTCCGTTCGGAAACGGATGGGTGGCCAACCCGATGATTGCCTATATGTTCGGAGACAACATGGTAAGCCCTTATCCGAACAATAAAGGCATTTATCCCGTCATTAAAAGCAGCGGCGGACTTAAATATTTGGATTACAGCGGTACCGGGGCGCAAGCTTGGTACGGCAACCCTTACGAAGCCATCGACCTCACCGATATATCGGTGAACAACAATCGTGTGATTTCCAACTTCGCCGTTACGGCTCAGCCTATGGAAGGCTTGAAAATCAAATATTCCTTCGGATATGATTACACGGCCACCAAACAACATTTCCGCTTGCCTTATAATTTCACAAGCGACCGTAACGGATACCTCAACCAACGCGCGGCCTTTACCAAAATCCTAAACTCCGCCATCGACGCTTCATACCAATACAAACTCGGCGATATGTTTAAAGCCACAACCGGTATAGGTTACAACTATTTATACAGAAGATTGGACACCCAATCGGCTTCGCAAACCGAAATGCCGATCTTTGACAACATACAAGTGATCAGCGGTGACAATCCCGTAGCCACCGGTATTTACGAACGCGCCATGTGGGGCGGATACATCCAACAAGTGTTCAATTACGATGATAAATTCTTCCTCACTTTGGCCGGAAGAATGGACGGCGCTTCCACATTCGGCCGAAACGAAAGAAACCAATTCTACCCCAAAGCTTCCACCTCGTTGGTATTGTCGAATTTCGACTTCTTTAACGAAGCCCTGGGTGATGTGGTCAACGAATTCAAATTACGCGCCGCTTACGGCGAAGCGGGTAACCTGTCCGTTCTGGATGCCCCTTCGCGAAACTATATGTATCTCGGAACTTTATATTCCTCCGGTAATTATTTGGGACAAAATACCTACGCTCCGCAAACGGCCGACGGTAACGCAAACATCCGGCCCGAACGAAGCAAGGAATTCGAAGCCGGGTTTGATGCATCGTTGTTCAACGGAAAATTGGGTATCGAATTTACCTATTACCGTCAAGATATAAAAGATTTGGTGCTCAATCGCGTGTTGGCACCTTCCACTGGATTTTCTTCCCGCTACGAGAACGTAGGTTCAATGGTCAACAAAGGATTTGAAGTGATGCTAAAAGGAACACCCGTTCAAAAAACCGATTTCAAATGGGATGTCAATATCACCTATTCCACCAATGACAACAAGGTTTACGACGTACCGGGCTACCGTGTGCAATTGGCCGGATTCGGCGGAACGTCCGTGGTGGAAGAAGGACAACCCATAGGTGCATTCTACCTCTATTACTATGCGACCGACAGTAACGGAAACTGGGTGTTGGACGCCAACGGAAATCCCCAAAGAGCCAGAGGACATTACGAAGATAAAGACGGTGACGGATTTGCCGAAACCGCCGTTCAAGATTTTGATAACAACGGACAACCCGTAGGAGAGCTTCTACGCAAAGTAATCGGTGACCCGCATCCGGATTTCATCGCCTCGTTGGGACAAACCTTCACTTACAAAAACTTCTCCTTAAGAGTGGTTTTGGAAACCGTTCAAGGTTTCGACGTGTTGAACTGGGATAAACGTATGGCTTACCGGTTCCCCGTAGGAGAATTCTACGGCGAAGAGTTGCAATTGGTTAAAGACGGCGTGAAAAATCCCGGATGGTACTCCAGCCGGTTCGCCATTTGGGAATCCTTCCTGGAAGACGGTTCGTTCACCAAATTGCGTGAGGTTTCCCTTTCATACAAAATGAAAGTGAATTCCAAATACCTCAAGCGCGTAAGATTTACCCTGACCGGTACCAATTTGTTGTCATTCGACAACTATTGGGGTATGGATCCCGAAGTAAACTACATGGGACGTAGTAACGTAGGCCGTTCGCAAGACTTCGGAGGAATTCCCATTCCGCGAACCTATTCGTTCGGTGTTAATCTTACCTTTTAATTCCTAAAAAATTAATGTTATGAAAAATATCATCAAATATATAACACTCGTTTTTACCCTTACGGCCATTGTGGCATGTAAGACGGAATTCGAAAATCACAACGCCGCCAGCGAAGACGCGGTATATGATACCCCGGATGCTTATCCCGGAATCGTCTTGGGAATGACCAAGCATTTTGCGCAAAACGCTATGAGTGAAATCGTAAGAGGACCGGGCGTCATCGCTCGTGAAATCGCCTCTACCAATACCTATATCACCGAGCGTGATCTGGAAAAAGGAGACATACCGAACGATAATTCCAGTTTGTCGGCGCTATGGCGGTATCTTCATTACGAAAGAGGAATAGCCGAAAAGATAGGAGCTAATATCGACGATGTGGTTTTCCCCGATGACGACGAAAAAGCCGGTATCAAAGCCTATGCCAAGTTTTTTGAAGGAATGACTACGGCTTACCTCGGTTTCTATTGGGAAAAAGCAACCAAACAAAACGACCCGGATAACCAAGCCGAGTTTTTCCCCAGGGCCGATGTCTTGCAAGAAGCCTTGGCGGATTTGGACGCCGCATTGAGCATTTTTAATAGCAACGCCAATGCCGTGGCTTATATTAACTCCTTAGTATCCAACGCTTTTTCGGTTGTGGATGTGATAAATGTCTTCAAAGCGAGAATCTATTTGGAATTGGGAGATTATCAAAATGCCATAGCTGCCGCTAACAATGTGGACATGACTACCGTAAGCGTGTGGACCTACGAATCCACTACCTCCGGCCGCAATCCCGTTTATGTAACCCAATACGACCCCGCTTCCAACGAGCGCTGGAAAGGTGTGGTGGATATGGGCGTAACCGTAGAACCGGGCGACGGCCGCGTAGCCTTTTACTTGGGAGGCGATACGGGCATTGCATCCATCGAATGTAATTTCAATACCAATTACATCTTGGGCTTTTGGGATAACGAAGACGAAGATATCCCCGTTTATTTGCCCGATGAAGTGAAATTAATCAAAGCCGAAGCTTATGCCCACATGGGCGGCGCCAACCTGACCAACGCCGTTACACTAATCGATGAAGTACGCCAAGACAACGCAGACCCCTTCGGAGTAAATGCCGGACTGGGACCTTGGACGGGAAATCCCAACGACCAACAAGAAGTTCTCGACCAAGTGTTCTACAATTACGCAATGGAAGTGTACTTGCAAGGAATGCGTTGGTTGGCTCACCGCCGTATTTATCCCGATTACCTCAACGGCGTAACCCCGCCCGTAGATTGTGCTTTACAAAGAACAAGAAATTTCTTCCCTTATCCTTACAACGAACAATCTAACAACACCAATACGCCTAACGACCCTTCCATTTAATGCCTTAAAGACAAAAAGTCCGAAGCAAACCGTCCCGATTTCGGGGCGGTTTGTTTGTTACATAGGTTTAGTTTCCTTATCTTTACCCCAAAAAGGATTGATGAAAAAATTGCATATTCTCGTATTTATTTTTCTTTTAATTTCATGCGGAACCGAGCAAAACCTTCAAACGGATAAAACCCCTACGGCCGAGGTCCGAACCGAAGGCATTCAAACCCGGTATATGGACAGGTCCGTAAGGCCGCAAGATGATTTTTATCTTTACGTCAACGGGGCGTGGATGCAAAATGCCGGCATTCCGGCCGACAGATCGAGGTGGGGAAGTTTTGACGAATTACGCAAACAAACCGACCTAAACCTTTTGGCCATCCTGGAAGACGCCCTTAAAAATCAAACTTACACGGAAGGCACCGACCAAGCCAAAGCTTTGGCTTATTTTGAATCCTACTTGGATACGTCCCGAAGGAAAAAACTGGGCGTTAGGCCGTTAATAAAATACCTCGATAAAATACAAGCGGTTAATTCAAAACAGGCCCTTACGGATTTGTTGATTGAATTCGAACCCTATTTTTCCTCCACCTTCTTCGGGATTTACGTGGGGGCGGATATGAAAAACAGTAAAATGAATGCCCTGTATGTGTACCCTTCGGGAGGCGGCTTGCCCGAGCGGGATTATTACCTCAACCCGTCCGAAGAAAGCCGAAAAATCAGAGAAGCTTATCAAAAACACATCGTCCGGATGTTAGGTTTTGTAGGGATAGACAAAGAAACGGCCGAGAAAAAAGCACGGCATATATTAAAGTTGGAAACGGCATTTGCCCGGAACAAAATGACCAAAGAAGAACGGCGCAAACCCGAAAACCGCTACAATCCGGTAAGCCGGGAACAATTTTCGGACCTCCTTCCGGTTTTCGATACGGATAAATACTTTTCGAACCTGCAGTTACAAACCGAACGGCTTATCATAACCGATTTGAACTATTTTAAAAACCTCAGTCAAATCATCGACACTTCGGATTTGGAAGATTTGAAAGACCTCATGGCATGGAACGTGATACGGAGTTCGGCCGGAAGTTTAGCTCCCGAAATGGCTCGTGCGCATTGGGAATTTTACGGCAAGTTTTTGGAAGGAAAAAAAGAAAGGCGTCCCTTGAAAGAACGCGCACTTGCCGCAGTCAACGGAGCTATGGGCGAAGCCGTAGGAAAGATTTACGTGGACCGCTTGTTTCCGCCCGAAGCCAAGCAAAAAGCCGTCGAAATGGTAAAATATCTCCAAAAAGCTTACATCAAACGTATTGAAGATTTGGAATGGATGACCGATTCCACCAAAGCATTGGCCGTCGAAAAAGTGAAAACCCTGACCGTAAAAATAGGTTATCCCGATAAATGGAAAGATTATTCCGCAATGGAAATACGTCCGGTGGACCGGGGCGGTAATTACTTTGAAAACGCTTTGGCCGCCGACAAATGGTCTTTTGACCGGATGGTGTCCAAATTGAACCGTCCCGTGGATAAAACCGAGTGGGGGATGTCGCCTCAGACCGTTAATGCCTATTATAATCCGCTGAACAATGAAATCGTGTTTCCGGCAGCCATCTTACAACCTCCGTTTTTCAACTTCAAGGCCGACGAAGCCGTCAATTACGGTGGAATGGGGGCCGTTATCGGTCACGAAATATCACACGGTTTCGATGACCAAGGCGCTAAATTTGATGTGGACGGGAACTTTAACAACTGGTGGCGCCCCGAAGATTTTAAACGCTTTAACGAAAAGGTGGAAAAATTAGCCCGTCAATACGACCGAATCGAAGTGTTGCCAGGCGTTTACGTAAACGGGACTTTTACTTCGGGCGAAAATATAGCCGACTTGGGAGGGATTAATGCCGCTTACACGGCCTTGCAAATGTTTTATGCCGATCACGGTAAACCCGGAAAAATTCAAGGATTTACACCCGAACAAAGATTTTTTATTTCTTGGGCAACCGTTTGGCGTACCAAAATCCGTCCCGAAGCCTTGAAAAAACAAATCAAGACCGACCCGCACGCCCCCGGCCGGGTAAGAGCCGTGCAACCTTTACGGAATACCGAAGCATTTCACCGGGCATTTGACATTCAACCGGGCGATAAAATGTATTTGAGTCCCGAAGACAGAGTAATCATCTGGTAATCTTTATTAAGATGAATGCCGAAGAACTCAGAAAGATTAAGGTTCAAAAAGTTAATTCCAAACGGGAAGTTTTTTCACACGAAGATTTTGCCGCCGGCATTCCGCCTTATTTGCGCGGTCCGTATGCCACCATGTATGTGCGCCGGCCTTGGACCATCCGGCAATATGCGGGATTTTCTACGGCCGAAGAAAGCAACGCCTTTTACAGAAGAAACTTGGAAGCCGGACAAAAAGGATTGTCGGTTGCTTTTGATCTACCCACTCACAGAGGATACGATTCCGACCATCCCCGTGTCAAAGGCGATGTAGGAAAAGCAGGTGTGGCCATCGATTCGGTGGAGGATATGAAAATATTGTTTGACGGTATTCCGCTGGACAAAATGTCGGTTTCCATGACCATGAACGGTGCCGTGCTTCCCGTCATGGCATTTTACATTGTAGCCGCATTGGAACAAGGTGTGGATACCGCGCAATTGTCAGGCACCATTCAGAACGATATTCTCAAGGAATTTATGGTGCGCAACACTTATATCTATCCGCCCGAGCCGTCGATGTATATCATCGCTCAAATTTTTGAATACACGTCCCGCCGTATGCCCAAGTTCAATTCCATCAGCATTTCCGGTTATCATATGCAAGAGGCGGGTGCCACGTCTGAGATAGAGTTGGCTTATACGCTGGCCGACGGCTTGGAATACATACGCACGGGATTAAAAGCCGGTTTGGAAATCGACCGGTTTGCACCACGGTTATCCTTTTTTTGGGGAATAGGGATGGATCATTTTACCGAAATTGCCAAAATGCGTGCGGCGCGAATGCTATGGGCAAAAATCGTAAAGGAATTTCTTCCTGAAAATCCCAAGTCTATGGCTTTACGCACGCACTCCCAAACAAGCGGTTGGAGTCTTACCGCCCAAGACCCTTTTAATAACGTGATGCGCACTTTGATTGAAGCGGCAGCCGCCGCCTTTGGAGGCACCCAATCCTTGCACACTAACGCGTTGGACGAAGCCATTGCTTTACCTACGGATTTTTCGGCGCGTATTGCCCGGAATACACAAATATTTCTTCAGGAAGAGACCTTCATTACCCGCACGGTGGATCCTTGGGCCGGCTCGTATGAAGTGGAACGGTTGACCCGGGAAATGTATAGAAAAGCTTGGGCGTTAATTACGGAAATCGAAGAATCGGGAGGAATGACCCGGGCCATAGAGAAAGGTATTCCCAAAATGCGCATTGAAGAAGCCGCCGCCCGCAAGCAGGCTTTGATAGATTCGGGTCGAGAAAAAATTTTGGGGGTGAACTATTTACCGCCCGAGGAAGAAGAAAAAATTCCTATATTGGAAGTGGATAACGAAGAGGTACGCCGAAAACAAATCGAAAGGCTGGAGCGCATCAAGAGGGAGCGAAACGGCGAATTCGTTCGAAAGGCTTTGGAGGATTTGACTCAAGCGGCACGCAAACGAGAAGGAAATTTGCTGGAATTGGCGGTTGAAGCGGCCAAACACAGAGCGACTTTGGGCGAAATCTCCGGTGCTTTGGAACAAGTTTTCGGCAGATATCAACCGAGCATACAATTAATGACAGGCGTGTATAAACAAGCGGCACAAAACGATGATTCCTTTAAGCAAGCCCGGTCCCTGGCCGATGAATTTGAACGGCTCACCGGGCGCCGCCCCCGTATTTTGATAGCTAAAATGGGACAGGACGGTCATGACCGGGGCGCCAAAGTAGTAGCTACGGCCTTTGCCGACATCGGATTTGATGTGGATTTGGGGCCTTTGTTCAGCACCCCCGAAGAAGTGTTCCGTCAAGCGGTGGAAAACGATGTGGATATAGTGAGCGTATCTTCGTTGGCCGGTGGTCACAAAACCCTCATCGCCGATTTGATTTCTTTGATGAAAAAAGAGGGTAGGGAAGATTTTATGGTCGTGGCCGGAGGGGTGATTCCCAAGCAGGATTATCCGTTTTTGTTCGACTTGGGCGTGTCGGCCATATACGGGCCGGGTACTAAAATCAGTGAAGCGGCCGTAGAAATACTCCGTATCCTAAATGAAGCTTACAAATAAATCATTCGAAGGTAAGAGTAATGTAAACCCCTCGAGTTCCCACGAATTCCAGATTTTTTGTCCACGGACTTTCGGGGTCGGTATCGGGGACGAATTCGTTGGTGAGTGAGAATACGCCTCGAATCGAAGGGGTGAATTTGAAATAATACATATACATTTCCAATCCCACACCTACCGTCCAGTGCCATGCCTGTTGTTTCATACGGAATCTTCCGCCGCTATTGTCGTTGATGGAATTATGAAAAGAAGACAAATTATGGCTGAAAATCATTCCGCCCACGATGTAGGGCCGGATGTTTCCGTTTCGTATGGCATTGAGTTTGAATAACATGGGCAAGAACAAATAATTGGAACTGACGCGTCGCACGCTGTCGTATTCGTCGTTGATGTAGTTAAAAATCAATTTTCTTTCGGTGAAATACAGGCCGGGTTCGATGCGAAAGCTGAACATCCGGGACAGCTTGAAGTCGGAGATAAGGCCTACGTTAAAACCGGGTTCGCCGTACACCGAAATTTCCTGCCTGGGGGTGCTGTACCGGGTTTTGAAGTCGAAAAAGGTCATGCCGAAGTAGTAGCCCCATTGCCAGAACACGTTGTCGTAATGGGGGATATTTCTCGGCGCTTCGGGTTTGAATTGGGCATGAA
>JAMONI010000210.1 GCA_027065935.1 Flavobacteriales bacterium
CGAAATGCTCCACGACCAAACCGATTTTTCCGATTTTACAAGCTCGTTGCCGCCGAGCGCCGCCACCGAACTTACATGGAGAAAATACGAAACGCCGTGTTCCAATGCCAGATTGACCAGCATTTCCGTTCCATTAACATTCGTATGAAACATTTCCTTTTTATCACGGGCAAGAAACGACACTTTGGCCGCAGCATGAAAAATCACATCCGATTCCTTTACAATATCGGAAAGCGCCAATGCGTCGGTTATGTCGGCTTCCACCCACCGGATTCGGGCAAACAAATGTTCTTTGCCATAGCTTTTGAACAAATTTTCGGTTTTCCCAAGCGATGATTTTTTCCTATACACAGCCGTCACCGGTTGGTCTTTTTCGAGCAAATAAAGAAGTAAATGCGCCCCCACCAATCCCGTTCCTCCCGTAACCAAAATTTTTTTCATGCCATAAAATTATGTTATTACAAACTTATCAATAAAAAATTAGACATTTTGCCAAAAAAAAGACCTGTAAAATACGATTCCTATATAACTCATTATTAGATGATTAAAACTTAATCTTATTATTTTTAGAAAAAATCGTAAAAAAATCATTGTTATGATGCATAAAATTTATTAAATTGACAAAAATTTCATTCTTTAGATGAAAATAGCACTTGTTCAAGGAAATATTGTTTGGGAAGATGTCAAACGCAATCTTATTCACTTTACGGATAAATTGTCACAAGTTTCCGAAAGAGTAAGTCTCGTGGTATTTCCCGAAGCTTTCACTTCGGGTTTTACTATGAATCCGCATAAAATTCAATCCGTATCCACTTTTCCGGTTTTGGATTGGCTTATGGAAAAAGCTTTCGAGTTCAACAAAAGCATTGCCGCATCGGCCTTTGTCAAAGAAAAAAATAAGTTGTATAACCGAATGTATTGGGTAAACCCCGACGGCACGTATCAATATTACGACAAAAAACATTTGTTTTCGCACGCCGGTGAAGATCAAATATTTACACCCGGCAATAAGAGAGTAATCGTTGAAAAACAAGGTTTTAAGTTTAACTTGCAAATTTGTTACGATTTAAGATTTCCCGTTTGGGCGGCCAACCGGTACGACCGTTTCAAAAAAGAATACGAATACGACGTGTTGCTATACGTGGCCCATTGGCCGGCCAAGCGAAAAAATGCCTACTTACCGCTCTTGCGCGCCCGGGCCATTGAAAACCAATCCTATGTGTTGTGGGTTAACCGCGTGGGAAGAGACGGGCAAAAAAACATTTACAGCGGTGATTCGCGTATCATCCATCCCGACGGTAAAGTTCTGGCTACCGCCAAAAGTAACAACGAATCCGTTTTGGAGTTCGACCTTAATCTAAAGGAACTCAACGACTTCCGAATGTCCTTTCCCACCGGCCCCGATATGGACGAGTTTACTGTTACGGATTGAACTTGGCGCCGCAAAAGTGATATTTTTAGATTTTCCTTACCAAAAAAAGGAAGCTATAGACTTACACGCAAAGCGAACCACGCTAAAAGCCGGCGATCTTATTTCGTTATGCTTGTGGAATCGTAAAAAAACAAACTTCCGGATGCCTCCGTTTTACTTCTAAATTCCTCCCGTTTGCTGCGCTTTATTCTTCGGATTTTTTGTTCATTCTTTTCAGAAAAAAACGTGCGGAAAAAGAAAAACGTAAATTTCTTATACTTTCTCCTTGATTTCCTTTACCGCCCTTGAAGCCAAGAACGATGATAATACTGCTATAAAAATCAAACTTAGGCTTACCAAAAGATAATTGCTCCATCGAAATTCCACGGGATAAACCATATACGTCCCCGGTACGTAAATCCATCCGAATTTTTTTTGCAAGAAAACCAATAGGTTTCCCAAAACCAATCCTACGGTGCCGCTCATTAGGATGAGAAAAGTTCCGTAGTAAAAAAACACTCGACGAACATCGGACAAATCCATCCCTAAGGCCGACAACACAAAACGGTCTTTTTTCTTCTTTAAAATCAATATGATGATGCTTCCTACGATATTAAATACGGCTATAATCAAAAACAACAAGCCCACAATGTAGGTCACCGCATTTTCCAAATTCAACATTTTCAATATCGAGCGGTTGAGTTCCAATTTGTCCTTTACCGTAAGGTTATGAGGCAGGTGTTTTAATAATTCGGCCTTTACCCGATCGATTCGTGAGCCGTTGTTCAGTTCGATATCCACGAACGAAACGGTC
>JAMONI010000211.1 GCA_027065935.1 Flavobacteriales bacterium
AAATAGTCTTGATACCTATCGGGGCGTATTTAATCATTTTTTTGTAAATTAGACAAAGTAAATTTCACCGGTATGAAATCCAACAAGTCGCACAATCCCGCCGACCGAATTCAAGACCTTCAATTTTTCGGCGAATTCGGCGGTGTGAATCCGTCCGTTTCGGATTCGGCCACTTATACTTTTCTTCATGCGGAAACCATGTTAGATACCTTTGAAGGTAAAACCGAAGGTTGTTACCTGTATTCCCGGCATTCGCATCCCTCGGGCAGGTATCTGTCCATAGCGCTTTCGCGGATGGAAAATACGGAGGCGGCCTTGGTCACCGGTTCGGGCATGGGCGCGATCACTTCCGTTTTGTTACACTTGCTAAGTGCCGGTGACCATATCGTTTCGTCAAGGACCGTTTACGGCGGAACGTATGCGTTTATGAAAAACTTTTTGCCCAAATTAAATATCAACACGAGTTTTGTGGACATTACCAAACCCGAAAAAGTCGAAGAAGCCATTCGTCCCGAAACCCGGTTGATTTATACCGAAGTGTTGAGTAATCCTTTGCTCGAAGTAGCCGATATTGCGGCATTGTCGAAGATTGCCCGCAAGCATCACATCCCCTTGGTGGTGGATAATACTTTTACACCGCTCGTTTTTTCACCGGCCAATCTGGGCGCCGACATTGTAATCCACAGTTTGACCAAGTTTATCAACGGGATGAACGACATGGTGGGCGGTGCCGTATGTGCTTCGCAAGATTTCATCAACGATTTGTTGAATGTCAATGACGGTGCGGCTATGTTGTTGGGCCCCGTGATGGACAGCTTGCGCGCGGCCGAAGTTTTGAAAAATTTACATACCCTGCCGGTTCGAATGAAAAAGCACAGTGAAAATGCGCATTTTTTGGCTCGGGAAATGGAAAAAAGAGGTATCCGGGTCAAATATCCCGGTTTGGCATCGCATCCGCAACACGAAACCTTCAAGAGATTAATGAATCCCGATTTCGGCTATGGCGGTATGTTGACGGTTGATTTGGGTACTTTTGACAAAGCCGTGAAATTTATGGAACGCTTGCAAGATAATAATGTGGGCTATTTGGCGGTAAGCTTGGGTTATTTCAAGACCTTGTTTAATGCGCCCGGCAAAGGCACTTCCAGTGAAATTCCCGAAGAAGAACAGGTCGAAATGGGTTTGACCGACGGACTGGTGCGCATGTCTATAGGATTGGATTTTAATATCCGGCGTACTTTGGATAAAATCCTTAAGGTGTATGATGAAATTTCTTCCGTGAACGCCTGATTGATGGATAAAGAAATCGTTTTGTGGCTTCAGGAAAACCGGTGGGAACGTATGGAACCGGTTTTTCTTTTACTTACCGAACAGGCCAGTTTCGTTACCGCTTTAGTCTTGTTATATTTGCTTTACGGAGTTTATGTAAGAAAAACTTATCCCAGAGTCTTTTTTTGGTTTCCGGCACTTTCGTTGCTGTTGTCGGCATTGAGTGTCAACGTATTAAAACTGCTTATCGGGCGGCCGCGTCCTTATTCGAGCCATTCCGAAATAATACAACTTACCGACGGCGGGGGTTTTTCTTTTCCGTCGGGACATACGGCGGAGGTGTTTGCTTTGTTATTTTCGTTGTGGATTTTGTTTAAAAACAAATACGTTCGTGCAACCGCTTTGTTATGGGCCCTGTTTATTGCCTACACGCGCATAGCATTTGGCGTGCATTACCCGTCCGATATCGCGGGCGGGATATTACTAAGTGCCGTTTGCGTAAGGCTTGTGCAATCCTTTGTTTTTCGCAAATTTCCCGTCAACCCTTAGGCTGCGGCAGCATACCTATTGTGTAAGCTGCATAATTTCCGCTTCGGACATTTGCATGATATCTTCTTCGAAGTCTTCCAAAGTTTCTTTGAGCAATTTGGAAATCTGTTCCATGTGCTCGAGTAATGCGTTCAGCTGTTCTTCCCGTTTTTTCAAGGCTTTCTTTTTGGTGATAAACAGTCCGGTTTGTAAGGGTTGTTTTTTGATTTTGTATATCTGCATGTATTTATGATGCAGTATGCTGTGCGGTTCTTCGATGGCCTTAAAACTGTCCAAATGCGAAAAATATTGCCCTTCTCCGTAGTACCATTGTCCGAATTGGCAATCGGTTTCAATCAGCGGAACGGCATCTTTGTCTAACGAAAGTCCCATTTGGATGGCTTTGGCGTAAGACATCCACC
>JAMONI010000212.1 GCA_027065935.1 Flavobacteriales bacterium
AAGTTTGGTTTTATCGCCGGTGGCAAATACGGAAGACGAAGCAAAACTACGGTCTAAAATGTCGTCTTCGATCATAGTGAGGGTCACGCCTATTTGTTCGATGTCTTTCCTGTATCCTGCGGCAATCATCAAGCGTTTTTTGACGTTAAGCAAGGCTTTCCCGCTAATACCGTATTTGAAGCGCCGGTCGCGAAATCCGTAGGCCGCATATCCTTCGATACGCCACAAGTCGTTGGTCTCGAAATACGTTCTTCCGCCTACGCGCAGGCGCAAACCCTCCACGTCGTTGTAGCCGAAGGTGGAAAACACCGGTCCGTAATCAAAATACTTGATGTATGCATAACCCGAACCGATTATGGTGGCTATATCCTGCATACGTTTGAACTTGGGCGTTTTTTTCAATGAATCGAGCATACGGTAAATGCCTTTTTCGTTGGTATTGAGTTTTTCGGGGCGCAGGTGTTTCCAAAAATCTTCGGTTTGCGTATAGATTCGCTTGTCGTAAATGTCGGGTTCTTCTTCGTAAAAATCATCGGGTTTGGGGTTATTAAACGTATAACCCGAATAATACGTGGTTTTCTTCACCAGCAGATCGGGGGCATTTTCCAAGCCTTCCCATCCCATTTCGGTCATTACGAAATCTTTTTTGAGCAGGATGACGCTGTCGTTAACAGGCCCGAATTCCTGTTCGAGATAAAAATCCTTAATCCAGTTGATATTGGCCGATTGACTCAGGTACATATCGATTTTCATCACCGAATAAATGCTGTCGGCAATCCACATATCGCCTTTGAAAGCCAAATCCCTTTCGCGGCGGGGGTAGAATATGATGTTGTAGGATGTTTTGCCGTTGATGACCGCCGTATCCGACAACACGTAATAATAAGTCGTAGGGCCGAATTTGGATAAAGGACTGACAAAATCTTTGCCGAAAACGGTAATGAAGTTTTTGTAAATGTCGTATTGTTTGTATAAATCTTTGATGTAAAGATTAACGAACTCGTTGTTTTTAACACCTGATGCTTTATGTGCTTTAAGCTCTTCACGTATGCGGGAAGGCGGAATGTTTTTTCCGTAAACCTTGTAGTAAGCTTCATTAATAAAAATGGGAAGAAACGGCTCGCCCGTAATGCGGGAAGTGTCCACGTAATCGAAAATGAACTCAACGCCTTTCATCAGCTTGCTTCGCATCAAGGCACTGTCCACTTTATAAATGTCGAACTCGATTTTTTCGTATTTGTCGTATTGATAATAATCGAAATTTTTTAATCCCAAGCGCTTTTTCTTTGCCCATACTTTTTTTAACAAGGCAACGGCGGGATTGTTTTTGTTTTTCGGTTTGCCCGCCACCACGGTAACTTGTTCCAAAGTTTGGGCTTCGGGTTCCATTTTGATGACCAAATTCAGATCTTTGGATTTAACCGGCACCGTTACGGTTTTATACCCCAAATATGCAAGGGAAATGCTATTGTAATTTTTTTCGGATTGCAAATAAAATTTACCGTCTTCATCGGTTATCGTTCCTTCGATGCTTCCGGTAAATACAATATTGACGTAAGGCAACGGGCGGTTGTTCTCATCCAACACCACACCGCCCACTTTGGTTTGAGCCACCGATGAAATCGTCCACCACATCAAGACAATAACGAGAAAAAATCTCATCCGGTCGTTTTTACAGCTTAAGACAAAGGTAATCAAATAATAAAAAATGTTGTAACTTTGTAGGTCAAAATCCGGCTTTGGATGCATAAGTTAAGAAAAACATTCGACGTAAACCTCTCTTCGTTGGACGAAGGGCGGCATACGTACCAGTATAAATTGAACCAATCCTTTTTCGATTTGTTCGGGTACGACGAGTTCGACAAAGCCGATATCGACGTGGAAGTGGTTTTGCTCAAGAACGGCCATACGATGGAAGTCCGGATGCAATCGGAAGGTTCGGTGGAACTACCCGACGACCGTACCGGGCATTTGTATCGTCAACCGCTTTCGGGAGATTTGCAATTTGTTTTGCAATACGGCGAAGCGTTTAATGACGACAACGACGAGTTGATTATAATTCCGTATAACCAACCGGTTTTTAACTGGGCGCAGCAGATTTACGAAATGACCGTTTTGAGCGTACCGATGAAACATTTGGATCCGGCCTATTCGGAAGAAGAACAAGAAGAAAAGAACGAAACCGTAGAAGAAATCGACCCGCGCTGGGCCAAGCTC
>JAMONI010000213.1 GCA_027065935.1 Flavobacteriales bacterium
TCAAGTTCATTATGAAAGATATCATCGAACAATACATCCGCGATATTGTGGATTTCCCCAAGCCGGGTATTGTGTTTAAGGACATTACCCCGCTTTTGGCCGACCCGAAGGTTTTTAAGATGACTACGGAAGAACTCTTAAAATTGGTTCCGCAAGACATCGACAAAGTAATAGGGATCGAAGCGCGCGGGTTTTTCTTTGCCACCCTCCTCGCCGACCGCCTTAATGCCGGTTTCATCCCCATCAGAAAGCCGGGTAAATTGCCTTTCGACACTTATGAAGAGTCGTACGAACTGGAATACGGTACCGACTTGCTCACTATGCACATCGACGCCATTGACGAAGGAGATAAAGTGTTAATTCACGATGACGTATTGGCCACAGGAGGAACGGCACTGGCTGCAGCCAAACTGGTGGAACGGGCTGGAGGTAAAGTTGTGATGCTTAACTTTTTAATAGAGCTTGCTTTTCTCAACGGGAAAGAAAAATTAAAAAAATATCCCGTAACTTCACTGATAAAATATTAAGAAAATGCATATAGCCATAGCCGGAAATATCGGAGCCGGAAAAACCACACTAACCAAGTTGTTAGCCAAACATTTTAAGTTCGAACCGCATTTCGAGGCGGTGGATGAAAATCCGTACTTGGAAGATTTTTATAAAGATATGTTGCGTTGGTCGTTTCACTTGCAAGTGTATTTTCTCAACAGTCGTTTTCGACAAATTTTGGAAATACGCCAAACCGGGAAAGACATCATTCAGGATCGCACTATTTACGAAGACCGCTTTATCTTCGCCGCCAATCTTTATGAAATGGGACTGATGTCCAAACGCGATTACGACAACTACACTTCCCTGTTCGACTTGATGGAACTACTGGTCACCCCTCCCGACTTGCTGATTTATCTGCGGGCCTCCATTCCTACGTTGGTCCAGCAAATTCATACCCGCGGGCGTGATTACGAAAAATCCATCAACATCGAATATTTGAGCAAGCTCAACGAACGTTATGAAGATTGGATTTCCCGCTATGACAAAGGAAAATTGCTCATTATCAACATGGATGAATTGGACATCGTTAACAACGAAGAAGATTTGGGTAAAGTCATCGAGAAAGTGGATGCTCAAATTCACGGTTTGTTCTAAATGTTTATGATAAAATACGTGTTGTATTTTTTGCTCGCCCTTGAAAGCGTATTACTCTTGGCCGGTATTTATTATGAATACATCGACGCACGGCACCGCGCCGACTTTTTTCTCGGTTCATTCACTTTGATTTTATTCCTCGTATTGATTCCCGTTTTCCTTTATTGGCGATTAAAAGACAAAGATTTTTCACGTTATCATATGAGGAAAAAAGATTCTTAAGAAATTCATTTAAGGGGTTCTGAGTTATTACTAGACCTCATCCGCCGTGGGGATTTTTACGAAGTGAAGCTTAAAGAAAACAATCAGTCGCGATACATTTCAATGATTTCTTCGCCTTCGGAAGTTTTATAAGCACGAAACATTCCTTCGGTATTGAAAAACCAGGCAACATTTCCTTTATTATCAATACCAATAAACCCGCCGTCGCCTCCCAAACTTTGGATTTCATTAATGGATGCCCGGAGTGCCTTGTTCAATGAGAAATTTTCATATTGCATCAGGGCCGTTACGCGGAAAGCCGCTACGGTTCTGATAAAATATTCACCCGTTCCCGTAGCCGAAACAGCACACGAACGGTTATCGGCATAAGTTCCCGCTCCGATGACCGGTGAGTCGCCCACCCGTCCGAACGATTTGTTCATCAATCCTCCGGTGGAAGTACCTGCAGCCAAGTTGCCGTTTTTATCCATTGCCACACAGCCCACCGTTCCGTATTTGCGGAGGGTGTAATCTTCTTCGGGAAATACACCGGCGTCAACTTGTTTGTTCCGGGTTTGAAGACGTTGCCATTGTTTTTTTCTCCTGCCGGTGATAAAATAAATTTCGGGCACCGTTTCCAATCCGTATTGTTTGGCAAAAGCTTCGGCACCGTTACCTATCAAAAATACATGACGGCTACTATCCATTACCAAGCGTGCCGCCAAGATGGGATTTTTAATATGACTGACACTTGCCACCGCACCGGCATTTAAAGTTTTACCGTCCATAACGGAGGCGTCCAATTCCACTCCGCCTTTTCGGTTAAGCACGGCCCCCCGTCCCGCATTAAACAAGGTATCGTCTTC
>JAMONI010000214.1 GCA_027065935.1 Flavobacteriales bacterium
GATTCCATCGGTAAACCGAGAGGACTAATCCGGTATGCTTCCAAGTTGAGCATCGAACAAGGTACCAAGAAAATTTTCACCCCGAGAGTGAAATTCTATACCTTGATACTTTCCGTTATTTTAACCGTGTTTATCGCGCTGATTGTAAAACGGCCGTCGGTGGACTTGAAAGTGTTGCGCGTAAGAGGACAAGTGTTTACCGAACTCCCCGACGGTAAAATTAGAAATTATTATAACGTCACCTTGATTAACAAAACCACACGGGAATTCGAAGACTTGGAAATCAAATTACCCGGCAAAGACGATTATAAAATTATCGTTTCGGGTATAGACGACCAAAAACCCGACTTGAAAGTCAGGGAAGTGAAGCAGTTTATGATTTTCCTCGACTTTCCGAAAGAGCGTATGAAAGGAAAGAAGAAGGTAAGCTTCGGTGTTTATGACCGGAACGGTAAATTACTCGACAAATATGAATCGGTATTTATTGCTCCCGTTCGCTAAGTTGCGCTTCAAGCCGTAAAATAAAATGCCGGATTCCTTTATTCGGGGATCCGGCTTTTTTTGACGGGACAAAAAATAAGGCTATTTTTTCAGCCCCAAGATTTCTTCAAGTCTGACGGGTTTGTGCCGCTTTATCCATTCGTCATAGGTCGTATATCCGATTTTCTTGCGCCGTTGTTCCACCAATTCCCATACATGTTCCACTTCTTCTTGTGTGGGTACGGGTTGCGACAGGATGTAGTCCGATATTCGGTCGGCACGTTTGTCCGTATCTTCGATGTATTCTTCATTGAGTTGGCGTAATACGCCGGCTACGGGTTCGCGTTTGGTTTCAATCCAATCTTTCATGGCCTGACGGCCGTGTTCTTTGGCCATTTTGATATTTCCCTTTCCGGTAACGGCGTTACCTACGGCAAAAAGGTTTTCAAACCCTACCACTTTTGACTTTAACGGCCCTTCGGTTTTGATGGCATCGCCTTCATACGGAATGCCGGGCAATTTGACGGGTATGGAACCGATTGAAGAAATTACTTGAGGTGTTTCGTGCCGGAATTTTTCTCCGGTATAAATCAGTTTTCCGTCTTTCGATTCGGTTCGTTCCAAAATCAAAGCCGTTAGGTTTCCGTCCTTTTCTTCAAAATCCACCGGAACGGCATTGGGAATGAAGTGGAAGAGAAATTTTTCTTTATAAGTATTGAGCAGTTTTTCAGAAATTTCTTTGGCTTTTTCTTTGTCACCGGGCCGGTCGGAAGTGGCGATTTTCAAGGGCATTTCTCTTGCCGTGCGCCTATATACCAGTGTTGCACCGCGCAATCCCAAATCTTTCCATTCCAGGTTATTTTCTTCCAAAATTTTTTTAATGCCTTTTTTTTCCATAGTAAATACGTCAAATTCCAAGTGGAATTTTTCTTTCAACA
Organism: Flavobacteriales bacterium; assembly: GCA_027065935.1. GTDB lineage: Bacteria > Bacteroidota > Bacteroidia > Flavobacteriales > Flavobacteriaceae > JAADED01. The sequence continues at coordinate 1,419 of JAMONI010000214.1, forward strand.
CTTTTCCCGCCAATTCCATCATTACGATTTTCATCACGTCCAGTGATGACAAGCCGCCACCGATAACGGTGACCCCGTCTTTAATTTCAAAATGCGGTCCTTGAAAGCCGGGTTCATGCTTGTGGTTAAACCATTTGAGCAAATCGTTTTGGTAAATCAGTTGTCCGGTTTCCTTGAATTTTTCAATGCCGGGAACCGGCAGGGGACGGTCCTTCCACGCCCCGAAAGCCAAAATCACAGCATCGAACTTGTATTCGTTCATCAAGTCGGTGAGTTGTGCATCTTTGCCGATTTTAAAAAGCGGGAGAAATTTTATTTTGGGATGACGCAATTTTTTATCGATTTCCGCTTCCACCCGGTCTCTAAGTCCGATATGCCACAAGGGAAGTCCGTCTTCAATCTTTCCGTAAGGCAAGGCGTTTTGATCCACAACAATGACCCGGATGCCGTGTTGGGCCAATTGATATGCCGCTTCACTTCCGGCTACGCCGGCGCCTATCACCAAAGCCAAATGTTCCCGCTCATGCAAATGCTTTGCCATAAAATTAATTTTCGGCAAAATTACATTTTTTAAAAAAACGGGCGATTTTCATTGGTAACCCATCAGGGCGGAATCAAATTAGTTGCATTCCACCATTCCCTTTTTTTGTTTATTCATATAAAAAAACGAACCGGGAAATAAGAAACGCCCGGCTTTGGAATGCGCAATTGAAGCTTTGCGGAATGCTTTTTGAGTTTTAAAATAAAATCAATAGCGGTAGCCCACATCGGAAAAGTTTTTTTCTTCGACTAG
>JAMONI010000215.1 GCA_027065935.1 Flavobacteriales bacterium
GGCTTCTACGGCTTTGTCGAATTTTTTCTTTTCATAATAAATGTTTCCCAGATTGTGCCAAGCATCGGCTTTCAGGCTGTCGTTCGAGCTAGTCCGGGTGACTTGTCGAAAATGTTCCGAGGCTTCGTTTTTTCTGTTTTGTCGAAGTAAGCTTGCCGCCAGATTGTATTGTACCGTGTCGCTATCTCCGTATTGAAGGGCTGTTCGGTACCGTTTTTCGGCGGCAGCGTAATTTCCTTTTCGGTATGCTTCCCACCCCGAGTCTGCAAAGGCGCGTAGGGTGTCCCGTCCGGTTTGTCCGTAGGACAAAGTTGTCCATATCAATCCGATGTATAATAAAAGTTTACGCATTGTTTTCCGTTTTTTCATTAAACAAGTTTAATTTTTTCAGCCAAACGGTTTCTCTTTCGAGTGTAAGTAAATACAAAAGGAAAAAGATTAGGGCAAGGCCTAACGGCCACTGAAACCGGTCTTTATATCCGGTAATTCTTTTGCTTTCGAATTCTTTCCGGTTGAGATTTTTCAAATAGTCGTTGAGTTGTTTGGCGGTTTTCAGGCTGTTGTTACCGTCCAAGTAAGTTCCTCCGGTTTGCCGGGCCAATTGGAATAACAGGCTTTGGTTACGTCTGGTTACCACCCGTTTGCCTTGTTTGTCGGTTTTGTAACCCACGAGTTGTCCGTTGCGCCGGATGGGGATAAGTCCGCCCGTTTGCGTACCGATGCCTACGGTGAAGATTTTTACTCCTTTATCGGCCGCTTCTTTGGCCGCTTCAAGGGCGTCGTGGCCGTGGTCTTCGCCGTCGGAGATGATTACGAGAATTTTATCACTTTCGTCGCGGTCAAAATAATTGGTTCCCAGCTGGATGGCTTCGGCAATGGCGGTACCTTGGGTGGCCACCATGTCGGTGTTGATGTGGCGAAGGTATAATTTGGCTGCGGCATAATCCGTAGTAACGGGCAATACGGGATAAGCCTCGCCGGCATAAACCACAATACCGATGCGGTCGGAAATCAATTCATCGATTACTTTGGCAATGATTTGTTTGGCTTTGGCCAAGCGGTTGGGTTTTACGTCTTCGGCGAGCATGCTCTTGCTGATGTCCAAGGCAAACACGATATCGGCCCCTTTTCGCTTGACGGTTTCGATTTGGGTTCCCATTTGCGGGTTGGCCAAAGCAAATACAAGAAAAATATAGGTCAATGACCACCAAATCATTTTGACAAACGGCTTTATTTCGGAATTTTCTCCGATGATTTGATTGCGCAAATTTTCGTCAATGATTTTTCGCCGAATCCGGGTCCGGCTAATTTTTAAATAAATAAAAACAAACCACATGAGCGGTAATAACAACAATAAATAAAGATATGCCGGTTCTTCTATTCTAAACATCAGACGTTGGTTTTTAAGATTATTTGTCGAACAAGCCAAATGCCGACCAATAATATTAAAGCGGGAACTATCAGGTATCTATACAGTTCGGTATAATTGTAATAGCGCAGTTCTTCCACTACGGTTTTTTCCAGTTTGTCGATTTCCTTATAAATTTCGTTGAGTTTTTTATTGCCGGTGGCACGATAATATTTTCCTCCGGTTTCCCGGGCGATTTTTTTGAGTAATTTTTCGTCGATTTCCACCGGTTGCATTTGGTATCCGGCAATGCCGAAGTTCCGGGTAATGACGGGAAAGGGTGCAATACCGTTGGTCCCGATGCCTATGGTATATACTTTAATGCCGAATTCTTTGGCCAGTTCCAATGCCGTGTCGGGGTCAACGGCGCCGGTATTGTTTACGCCGTCGGTCATCAAGATGATGACTTTGCTTTTGGCTTTACTGTCTTTTAAGCGGTTGACCGATACGGCCAATCCCATTCCGATGGCGGTACCTTGCTCGATTTGATTGGCTAATTTAAAAAAGTCGATTTCTTTGATGGCATTAATCACCATTTGCTTGTCCGATGTGAGCGGTACTTTGGTAAATGCTTCTCCTGCATATAATATAATTCCGAAACGGTCGTCGGGGCGCTTGTTGACAAATGCTTCGGCCGTGCGTTTGAGTGCTTCCAGTCGGTTGGGTTTTAAGTCTCGTGCCAACATACTGGCCGATACGTCTATAGCCAAAACAATATCCACACCTTTGGTTTTTTTGGTGTGTTTCCCCGATTCCACGTTGCGGGGTCTCGCCAAAGCAATAATCATCAACGATAAAACGCC
>JAMONI010000216.1 GCA_027065935.1 Flavobacteriales bacterium
CTATCGCATCGTAAACCGCAAAAATTTCGACCGTATCAATTCCCACTGGAGGGCATACAAAGACATGGAGGGAAATTTCTGGATTGCCACACATAACGACGGCATTTTCATGGTACTGAAGAAAAATCTTAATGCGCGCTATTTTTTTTCAAAAAAACCCGTTCGTTTCATGGCCGAATCCAACGGATACATTGTGACATCCATCTTGGACGAAGGAATATTTTTGTATGACAGCGTAAAAAAAGATTTCAAACCCTTTCTTAACAAACCGCGCAGAATTCATTATTTTTACATGGAAACCCCCGACACATACGCCGCCTATACCGACGGAAAATTCACCTTTGTCAAAAAAGGGAAGAAAATCAAGATGCCCGAAAAACTGACTTACAAGCGATTTTATAAATTCGGCGACCGTTATTATTTTTTAACCAATTTCGACCTGCACATTTTCGATACTTTATTTCGTCTCCAACAACGAATAAAGATTAACACTTGGGACATATTACACCGCTTCAAGCAACACATTTATGCCGGCTCCAATTCGGGATTATACCGGCTTGAAGGAAACACACCCAAACAAGCGGATGAGTTTGACAAACCCGTTTTATCCCTGGCCGATAACGGAAAATTACTCTTCATAGGAACCGACGGATACGGAGTGTTTGTCAAAAAAGAAAACGAAAGGCCCCGTCACATAATTTCCACGGGACAACTGATTGTAAACGACATGTATTTTGACGGCAATCATCTTTGGTTGGCCACCCAACAGGGCGTTATGGCATACAAAGTCGTGAGTGACAGCATCCGCTTTGATTTTACATTGCGAAAATACGACGGGTTGATCTCGGACCAAATTATCAATATCCTAGTAAAAAACAACAAACTTTTTGCCGCCTCCTATTCCGGCATTTCCGTTTCCGATACCACACGCCCCGTCCGCAATACCATTCACAAATTATACTTTGACGACATCCGATACGGCAATCGACGTATCGATCCTTGGCAAAACAAAATCAAGTTTCACAAAAACGCGGATTTAAGCATCCATTTTAACGTGGTGGATTTTTCGGGACAAGAACACAACCAATACTTTTACCGGTTATTGCCCGAACAAAAATATTGGAAGCCCCTTACCAACCGGACCATAACGCTAAGCAACCTGCATCCCGACCGCTATACCTTCGAGGTGATAGCCAAAAACCCTTACGGACAATCGGTACGCAATTCATTTGTCTTTGAAATTACACCCTTATGGTGGCAAACCCGGGTGGCCCGCACGGGCTTCTTCCTGCTTTTTGTCACGTTACTATTGGGAACGGGATATGCCGTCAGGCGTTATGAAATAAAGAAGACCGCCAAAAAATTGGCCTTACAAAAACAAATGGCCGAATTGGAATTACATGCCCTTCGCAGTCAGATGAACCCGCATTTCGTTTTCAATTCCCTGAACGCTATCCAATATTACATCAGCGACGAAAATTACAATCAGTCCGAACGTTATCTCGTCAAATTTTCACGCCTCATCCGGATGATATTCGACTTTACGAGAAAAAAAGAAATCCCGCTCAAGAACGAAATCAAGTTGCTCAAATCCTATTTGGAATTGGAAAAGATGCGCTTCGGCGACAAATTGGAAGTTATCTTCAAAATCGACCCCCGATTGGCATTGGAAAGCCAAAAAATACCGACCATGTTGCTCCAACCCATCGTGGAAAACGCCGTAAACCACGGTATATTCCATAAAAAAACACCCGGAAAAATCGTTTTGGAATTTACCAAAATCGATACCGGCACCATGCAAATCGTGATCAGTGATGACGGCGTGGGCATCAAAAAGGCCGAAGAAATCAAGCGAAAGTCCTTACGTAAACATTTGTCGCGTGCATCCGAAATACTTCAAGAACGAATCAAATTGCTCAATCTTTCGGGCAAATGGCACGTAACTTACGAATTGGAAGATTTAACCGGCGATACCGAAACCGAATTTTCTACTCGTGTAACCTTAAAAATCCGAAAATTATGATCAGATACGTAATTGTGGACGATGAAAAAAAAGCTTTGAGAAACTTGGAAAAACGTTTGCTCAAGCATCATCCCGAATTGGAACGGGCGGGCGCATTCACCGACCCCGTGGAGGCGTTGGAATTTATCAAACGGAACCGTCCCGACTTGGTGTTTCTCGATGTGGAAATGCCCAATC
>JAMONI010000217.1 GCA_027065935.1 Flavobacteriales bacterium
GCTGATGTTAGGGCTTGAAGTAAACGTATGGTTACACGTTTCCTGATAATTTCCTATGGTAATGGTGCCTAATGCAACGGCAAAGAAGTAATTGTTGTCGGCCTTAAGCATAATGCGTCCGTTGGGTGTGCTGAGGTGGGCGGGGACGGTAAAACTGTATGAACCGTTATTGACGATGTGTGCGGCTAAAGTGTCGGTAAAATGCCTGCCGTCCCTGGCCAATAGCAGGTGCAGGTAAGGCGTGTTGACGTTACCCGTGTTGGTTCCGGCCACATCCCAAGTGATGTTAACGGTTTGTCCGACAGCCCATATCTCGTCCGAAGTTTGGGAAGTAAAAACAAAAGGACCGGCACTTGCGTCGATACCCAAGTAAATTACATCGTTCATGGTTTGCCCGCCTTGCAGGTTCCGGTCACGTACGGTGACATTAAATTTTAATAAACGACCGACCGAGGGTAATACTTCCCACTGGGTGGAAGGATTATTTCCGGTGGCCGATAAGATATCGTCCAATTTGGGAAAATAACGGTAATTTTCGGTGCGCTCCGCATAGGGACGAAACATAGGTCCGTCGATCCAAGTGGGTTGCGGTGGCGAACTTTGATTGTGTGAAGGAATATCTTCTTCGTCCCAAACGTAGGTTAACGTATCACCGTCGGGGTCGGATGCGACGGCCGTCAAAACGAAGGGGGTTTGCTTGGGAATATACCGGTCGGGGCCAGCGTTGACCGAAGGCGCTTGGTTGTTTAAATTAATGTTTTGACTACAACTTCCGGTGTCAAAAAGATTCGCTCTGAAATCTTTAATGGAAATATAATTGAACCGGTCGTCCGTGAAATATTGCAGGTTGGGCGGACATATTCCGGCGTAAGCCATGATGGTGGTTCCGCTTCCGATTTCAACGGCATGGTCGTCCTGACGGTTTCCTCCGCAACTGTTATAAAAAACATGTTGCGCACCGAATTGATGTCCCAATTCGTGGGAAGCTACGGAAATAATAAACCTGTCGGTTTCGGGATAACTGCCTCGAACCGCTCCGCGCGCTTTCATCCCCGAAGAACAAACAACGGCCAATTGAGCGAGTCCTTGCAGTCCGCCTTGGCACCAAACTTGCCCTACATCATAGTTGGTACTTCCGATATAATTGTCTTGCGTATTTTGATTGGCGTTTAAAAGCGAACCCATACTTGTAGTGTTGTTATCGAAAGGATCGTTGGAAGCATCCAAAAAGACAATGGCGTCATTGTTATTTACAAGCATCAGACTTATGGCAAAATCTTTTTCATAAACGCTGTTCATACGCGTGATGGCGGTTACCAGTTCGCCGATTACGGCTGCCTTTTTATTGGCATCGGTTTCGGAAGGCGGAATACCCAAGCGGTTTAAGTGATATTGGCTGAATTCCCCGGTAGTGGATATGGCATAGCGGTATTTGCGCATAATGCCGTCAAAGAACAAGGGCCTGGCTTGTGTGTCGGAATTTGAAGAGGTTCCGGCTTCCGCTTCGGGGGTTTCACAAATAAAAGTTTCTTCGGTCGGCTGTTCGGCCCGGTCGAATGCTATCCAACGCGAAGGGTCGTATTGTTTAACCAAAAAGGTGTTTTGACCCGGACGAAGGACCGTCCCGTGAATGCCGTATGGCGTTACGGACAAATAAAGTAACTTACCCGTTTTACTCTTACCTGCAAAGGTCTGAATATCGGGATATTCGGACGACAAATCCGCTTCCATATAACGGGTTTTGAACATTTCAAACTTCTCGAAGTGCCCCAGCTCGTCAACCGGAAAATGTAAAAATATGTCCGACGACACCCTCTCGAATCGATAAGGGGCATCGTTCAAGCGTGCCGCATCCAATTTTTCCGACAAATTGTAAAAAGCATACGAATCCGGCATAGGTTCGGCAAATATGACTTTGTTGATTTTAAGCGGATAACGGGCGGGTTGCGAAAACGAATGGGCAACCAATAGAATAAAAAGAATGCTAATAAAATTTCTCATAAATTAAATTTTTTTAATGCTGGCGATTACAAAAGTAAGGATTATATTTTTAATATTTCTTCCGTTTAGGGATTTTTTAATATATGTCCGCCGCAAAAATTATTCCTAAAAACGGCGGCCGGGTTTTTGTTAGGCGGAAAATTCTACCTTTGCAGGAAAAAAATATGCGAAAGGGATTACAAGCGCCGGTACCGAAGAAAATTCCCGAAAAACTGATAAAGTTCGATGATCTTAGGGTGGATTATTACTATTGGATGCGTGAAAGGGAGCGTCCCGAAGTGCGCAAGCATTTGGAGGCCGAAAACGAATATTTTGCCCGCGTTACCCGAGATGTCGAAAGTTTTCGGAATACATTGTTTGAAGAACTCAAAGCCAGATTGAAAGACGAGGACGAAAGTGTTCCTTACAGGTATAAGGATTATTATTATCAAGTCCGGTATCCCAAAGGAAAAGAATTTCCCGTGTTTCTACGATGGAAAACGGAAAATCAAAAAGAAACGTTTTTCGATGCCAATATAAGAGGTGCGAAGAAGGATTTTTACCAACTCGGTGCTTTGAAAATCACCCCCGACGATACTACGTTGGCTTTTACCGAAGATATGCAGGGAAGACGCTTATACGAAATCCGCTTCAAAGACCTGAAAACAGGAAAAGTTTATGACGAAGTCATAAAAAACACAACCGGAACCGGCGTATGGGCGCAAGATTCCCGGACTTTTTTCTATGTGGTGAAACATCCCGAAACTTTGCGTGCCTACAGGCTATACAAACATACCTTAGGTACCGCCCCCGAAAATGATGTTTTGATTTACGAAGAAACCGACCCCGAATACGACATTCACATCTCCAAAAGCAAATCCGAACAATTCATCTTTTTGGTCATTTCGGCCAATACCACTACCGAATACCGGTACATTTTCTCGGACCGCCCGGATATGACCTTCCGGTTGTTGAAAAAAAGAATAAAAGGCGTGGAATATTATCCTTACCACTTGCGTGAGGACGAATTTCTCATGGTTACCAATGAAAATGCACCCAATTATAAAATTTTAAAAGGACGTTTGAACGCAAAAGAAAAGGAATGGGAAGTGTTTTTACCTCACCGGGAAGAAACCCTGATCGAAGAACTCGAAATTTTCAGGGATTTTATCGCTTTAACCGAACGAAACAACGGATTAACCCGGTTGCGTATCTTGAGTTTGGACAAAAAAGAAGATTTTTATATTGATTTTCCCGAAGAAACCTATACGGTATATTTAGACATCAATGCCGAAATAAACAGCAGAAAAGTGCGCTATGTTTATAATTCGCTGACCACTCCGGCCAGTGTGCTGGAATATGATGTGGATGCCAAGAAAAAAGAAATATTGAAAGAAGACGTAGTAGCCGGAGGAAAATTTGATAAAGAAAATTACCGTTCGCTTCGCTTGTGGGCGCCGGGAAGAGACGGAACCCGGATACCCGTTTCGTTGGTATGGCATAAAAAACTACGCTTATACGACAACAATCCGCTGTTGCTTTACGCTTACGGAGCTTACGGCATCACGGTGGACGACAATTTCAGTCATAACCGGCTTTCACTGCTTGATCGGGGTTTTGTCTTTGCCATTGCACACGTTAGGGGAGGGGAGTATTTGGGAAGAAAGTGGTATGAAGAAGGAAAATTGTTGAAAAAGAAAAACACTTTCTACGATTTTATCGATGCGGCCCGGTATTTAATAGCCGAAAACATTACTTCGCCGGAAAAACTTTACGCAATGGGTGGTTCGGCAGGCGGTTTATTAATGGGTGCCGTGGCCAATATGGCACCGCAATTGTTTAAAGGAATCGTAGCGCAAGTCCCTTTTGTGGATGTTTTGACTACCATGTTGGACGAAAACATTCCGCTTACCACGGGTGAATACGACGAATGGGGAAACCCGAACGAAAAAAAATATTACGATTATATCAAATCTTACTCGCCTTACGATAATATTGTAGCACAAGCCTATCCTAACATATTGGCTACCGCCGGATTTCATGATTCGCAAGTGCAATATTGGGAACCCGCCAAGTGGGTGGCCAAATTGCGTGAATACAACCGGGGCGATTCGCTCATATTGCTCCATACCGAAATGAATGCCGGACATTCCGGAGTGTCGGGACGGTTCAAGTCCCTAAAGGATACCGCCAGAGATTTTGCATTTATCTTGGATTTGGCGGGAAAAATGTATGAAATATGAAATTTAGCGACAGGACAAAAGGGTATTTGTGGACTTTTGTAGCCGTATTGGCCGTTTCGAATGTCTATATTTTCAGCAAAGCCGTAATGAATCAAACGAGCTTTCCGCAATTCGGATTTTGGTGGTTTTTTACGGGCGGAATTTACATCCTTTTATACGGAACGCTAACCCGGTCGTTTAGGATTTATAAATCTTTCGGACGATATGAATACAAAATTTTAATCTTAAACGGCTTTATGGAACTGGCCGGAACTTATTTCTTTTTCAAAGCCATCCACAGTGTGGAAAATCCCGCCGTGGTTTCGTTTTTAAATAATCTTTCGCCGGTTTTTGTAGTCCTGTTGGGGGTGTTATTGCTCAAAGAAAAAATCAATTTGCAAGAGTTTTTGGGCATTGTAATCACTTTGACCGGTACCGTGCTTATCAGTTACAAAGGCGGAGTGAAATTATCCGAAATGTTTATCTACGGCAGTCAATACGTATTGCTTTCGGTCGTTATATTTGCTTTTAATACCGTGTTGTTAAAAAAATTTGTAAAACGCCTTTCACCGGTAGTGTTAACGGTCAACAGGGTTATTTTTTTGACCGTTTTTTTCCTGATTAACTTATGGCTGGCGGATCAAAGTTTTCTTATTCCGAAAAAAGCGTTTTACAACGTCTTGATAGGCGCCTTTCTCGGCCCTTTCCTCACGGTTATAGCTTCGCTTTATGCTTTGAAATACATCGAAATATCCAAAAAATCGGTGCTGGGAACCACCAAAGGATTGTTTGTTCTGACAGGTTCCTATTTGTTCTTCGGAAATTTTCCCACAACGGTTCAATTGATAGGAGGCCTGCTGACTATTACGGGCGCTATCCTCATTATCACCGGTCGAATGAAATTTTCGCCATGATTATCTCTTCCGTTCCAAAACTTTTTTCACCGCTTTGTAAATACCTTCGGCATCCAGACCGAACTTTTTCATCAGTTCAAATCCTTCACCCGATTCGCCGAACCGGTCGTCCACCGCTACGAATTCTTGCGGAACGGGATAATGTTTGGCCAACAAGCCGGCAATACTTTCGCCCAGTCCGCCCAGCCGGTTGTGTTCTTCGGCGGTCACTACCGCTCCGGTTTTTTTGACGGAGTTTAATACGGACGCCTGGTCTAAAGGTTTTATGGTATGAATGTTAATAAGTTCGACGGAAATACCATCGGCTTCCAACTTTTCGGTAGCTTCTACCGCCTCCCAAACCAAATGCCCCGTAGCGATAAGCGTTACGTCGGCACCTTCTCGCATCAGCCAAGCCTTCCCGATTTCAAAAGGCATATCCGAAGGAGTAAAATTGGGCACTTTCGGACGTCCGAACCGTAAATAAACGGGACCTTTGTACCGGGCAACCGCCAGGGTGGCTTGATATGTTTGGTTATAATCACAGGTATTGATTACGGTCATTCCGGGGAGCATCTTCATCATTCCGATATCTTCCAATGCCTGATGCGTGGCGCCGTCTTCTCCTACGGTCAAACCCGAATGTGAAGCGGCGATTTTTACGTTTTTTTCCGAATAGGCGATGCTTTGACGCACTTGGTCATATACACGCCCCGAGGCAAATTCGGCAAAAGTGCCGGCAAAGGGAATCTTTCCCTCAAGGGTAAGGCCCGCAGCCATACCCATCATATTGGCCTCTTGAATACCTACATCGAAAAAACGTTCGGGAAATGCTTTGGCAAAGGCGTTCATCTTCAACGAACCGGCCAAATCGGCCGTAAGCGCTACGATGTTTTTATTTGTTTTCCCCAATTCCAACAGCGCATCTCCGAATCCCGAACGCGTGTCTTTCTTTTCCGAGTAGGTGAATTTTGCCATAATGCCTTTTTCGACAAAGATAGGTATTTTGCCCGTAAAAAAAGCCGCCCGCAGGCGGCTTTGTCGAACTGTTCTTTTACCGTTATTACTTTTTGATAAACTGATATTCTTTGGTTTGATTGGCCGAGTGAATGCGAAGAATATAAACGCCCTTGGAGAGATCCGAAACCGGAATTTCCATACGGTCGGTTGGCTCGAACTCGAGTTCTTCGATGATTTTTCCACTCAAATCGATAATTTGAAGATGTCCCGAAAGTTCCGAACCGAAACGCAACCGGATGATATCGTCGGCCGGGTTGGGGAAAATATTTTCCACCCATTTAACTTGATGCTTGTTTTTCAAAGGACGCCGGCTGAATATGAGTTCAAACCGGTCGTCGAATTGTCCGGCTTCCGAATAAAAACGGTAGGAAGTGTAAGGCTCCAAGGGAATATCCGCTTGCAAGCGGTGGTCACGCAAGATGACGGAAAATTCGTCGAGTTGTTCGAACATATTTACGGAAAACACATATTGTCCCGCTTGTCCTACTTGCAAATGAAGCGGTATGCTTACGGGAACGCCCCGGTGCAGGGTGTCTTCGTTAAAACTTTGAATGGCCAATACGGTGTTACCGGTTTTGGTGTATAAGTTCAAGTGTCCGTTGGTCAGCAGTTTTCTTCCGTCGTAACGCAGATCGAAGCCCGAGGTGGCGTCATCACGGAAAGCGATAAGGGTTTCACTGAAATATCTGTCGTTGTTCACTTGAACCCGGATACGGCGCAACACGTTGTTTGAGGGACGGAAAAATTGCGTGTTTTCCCGGTCGCGCATATAATTTTTAAAATACACGGTTCCCGAGGCTACATGGGATTTTACCATAAAACCTTGGTTGGAGCCTATTTTTCCGTTGGGGCGCTGTCCTCCGCCTACGCCCGTTGACCCGGAACCGTTCCAAGTGGCGTAATCTTCATGTTCGAAAACGCCGTCACCGTCGGCATCGTTCCAAAAATAGAGTGTTCCTTCGATTACCGAAATGTTTTCATCGATAAAAGCGTTGGCATCGATGGCGGAAGGGTAGGGATTTCCCACCAAATTATATCCTTCATTTTCGGGGATTTCCAAGCCGTCGGTCAGGGTGACGTTGATGGAGTAGGTTCCGGAATGGATGTCATCACCGACAAAGTTAAGCATATAGTCCGAGCCGTTATACAAGGCGTATCCTCTGGCTACTTGAATGGGACCCGAGGCCCACATCCAACCGTCCATTTGGTTGTCAGCGCCCGAAGGTTCGTCGAAATAGTATCGATAGGCTGCCGGAGCGAATGCATCTTCTACGGCAAGTCCCGGTATGGGGCTGGATACGTAATGATAGTCGTTATTGGCTTTAATGTATCTTTGGCAGGTGGCTTTGGACCCTACACTGATTTGTCCGGTGGGATTGAGGTCGATGATGGCCCCCGTTTTATTGACATCCGCCTTGATTTCCAAATTTTTATCAATGATGAGGCTGTTTCCGTCGGGAACCAAAACGTAAGCACCGGGATAAATGATGAGATTTTTGCATACCCCTTGCCCGTTTTCATTGGTTTCGGGAAAGTTTCTTCCTTCGGGTTCGGTAGGGATAATACAGGTATCGTCGGCGGTGGGCGTGGCTTCCGGTCGCCAGTTCCCCGGATTGCTCCAGTCGGTATCTACGTTGCCTGTCCACACCATCGAACTGTTTTCCAAACATAAGGTAAAGGTTCCCCTGCTTTCGGGTGTTCCGTTGTCCACCGTAATGTAATAAACATTTCCGGGCGTGAGTCCGTTGTAGGAAAGGCTTACTTGCGTATCGTCGGGGTTGATATACCGGGCGCAGGCCAATTCGGTAACGCCGTCCGAATCCCACAAGGCCAAATTGATACGCTGGAGCGTACCGAGGCTTCCGCCCGATTGAACGGTTACGGTGATGTCATTGGTAGAAGCGGTAAACTTAAACCAACGGTTATAATAGGGAGCGGCGTCCCAACAGGAGGCTGCAACCCGGTCGGCCGTGGCGCCTTTGGTGGAATAAACGGCGTTGTTACTACAGGTGTTTATCAGGCTCGAGACGTCGTAAGCGCCTTCGTAAAAGTCGTAATCCACATTGTCGTAAATACACAGGGTGAAGGTGCCCCGGGCGTCGGCATTGTAGTTGTCCACGGTAAGGTAATACCATTGTCCCGGAGTCAAGCCTACGGCTTGTATGACCACGCGGTCGTCGGGGTCGATGTAACGGTTACACGCCACTTCGGTTACTCCGTCGCTTTCCCAGATGGCGGCATTTATGTTTTGGATGGTACCCAAGTGAGCGGTGGTTTCCACTCTGATGCGTACTTGTCCGGTGGCGGGGGCTTGAAATTTAAACCACCTGTTGTAATTGGGCGAAGCATTCCAGCACGAGCCGGCGTTACGGTCGGGAGTGGCGCCGACGGTGGAGTATGCTTCCAGGTCGCTACATCCGCCCATCAGTCCCGTGATGTCGTATGCCCCTTCATACCAATCGTAATCCAATTGGTCGGAGAGGCAAAGGGTGAAACTGCCCGAATAGGTGAGGTTGGAGTTATCCACGGATATGTAATACCATTGTCCGGGAGTTAAACCGGGTTTTTGCAATACGATGTTGTCATACCGGTCCACATACCTGGCGCAAGCCAGTTCGGTTGTCCCGTCGGCTTCCCAAAGGGCGGCGTTGAGATTTCTGATGGTACCTTGCGCACCGCCGCGTTTGATTTCGATACGTATGTTCCCGTTGGCCGGGGCTTGGAATTTGAACCATACGTTGTTGTTGGGCGAAGCGTCCCAGCAAGAGGCGGCGTTTTTGTCGGCCGTGTATCCGTGGGTGGTATAGGCGGCGTCGGGAGAACATCCGTTGATGAACGAAGTTACGTCGTAAGCGCCTTCGTAAAAGTCGTAGTCCACCGTATCTTGCAGGCAGATGGTGAATGCGCCGCGCCGCAGTCCGGAAGCATTGTCCACCGAGATGTAATAGGTTTGTCCCGGCGTGAGATTGAGGCTTTGGACGATGACGTTGTCTTCGCTGTAGATGTAGCGTTTACAGGCTACTTCGGTGGTGCCGTCGCTTTCCCAGATGGCGACGTTGATATTTCTGATGTCGCCTTGTGTGCCCCCTCTTTTCACTTCCACTTTGATTTGTCCCGTGGCGGGAGCGGTGAATTTAAACCAACGGTTGTAGTTGGGTAAGGTGTTCCAACAGCTTGCGGGGTTGCGGTCGGAGGTAGCGCCTACGGTAGTGTATGCGGCGGGAGCGCTACAGTTGTTCATAATACCGTCCAAATCCACGGCACCTTCGTAAAAGTCGTAGTCCACGTCGTCGTCGAGGCAGAGGGTAAAAGTACCTTGCGAAAAGACGTTGTCGTTATCAACGGAAATATAGTACCATTGACCGGGCGTTAACGACAGGGATTGCACCACCACATTGTCTTCTTCGTAAACGTACACGTTACAGGCCACTTCGGTGGTGCCGTTGCTTTCCCAAATGGCGGCGTTGACTTCGCGGATGTTTCCGTACACTCCGCCCCGCTTTACTTCCACACGGATTCTTCCGCTTGCCGGGGCCTGGAATTTGAACCAAACGTTATAATTGGGCGCCGTGTTCCAACAGGATGCGGCGTTCAGGTCGGCCGTGGCGTCTTCGGTGGTGTAAATTCCCACGTCGGAGCATGAGTTGATGAGCGACGTAACGTCATACGCTCCGGTAAAGTTGTCGTTGACCGGCTGAGCTTGTAAGCCGAATGTTGAAAGGGCAGCCAAGATAAATATCAAGAGTAATTTTCTCATTTTCATATATTGATTTTGGGTTACAAAATTAATTCATTTGTTTTTAAGTAAATATTTTCATTTTTAACAACAAAAACCACATACGGCTTGTGTTTTTATCGGTTTTTTGCAAGATGTTTTATGATTTTTGCAACAGATACTCTTTTTTCGTTAATAAATCCTACGATAAAAGCATCGCGGTAACCTGCTTTTTTGGCGGTTCGAAGCAATTTTTTGGCTTGGTCGAGTGAAGTGGTTTTTCCGTAAAAATATTTGTAGGTTTTTCCCATTTTTTTGGAAAAAATATTTGAAAGTCCGTTGAAACGGTCCGGTTTGAGCGGGATTTTTTTAGAACTGCTTTGTATTTGCACACTGAAAAAGGCTTCTTGTGCGTGATTTTCGGGGGATGTGTTTTCGGTTTGTCCGGTTGGTTGACCGGATGTTTCGGATTGTGATGGTTCGGGGCTGTTTTCTAGATTCAGGGTTTCGGGGA